>CAJCIJ010000184.1 GCA_903970315.1 Actinomycetota bacterium | reverse complement strand
TGGGAGGGGATACATGTCGCGGCCTGTCACTTGGGCAACCGTCAGCAGAGGCCTGTGGGCCAACGATCCTGCGTCGAAGAGCCGCCATTGTGCGCGGGACCGGCGTTTGGGACGCTCGCGCAGCCTTCGCGTCGCAGTCCTGCTCGCCGGGACGCTGGTCATTTCCGCCACCGTTGGCAGCACTGCGGCGCTCGCGACATTAACCGCGCCGGTGATCTCGACGCCCACCACCGGTACGACGCAGGTTGCGCTGTCCTGGTCGGCGTCCAGCGGCGAACCTGTCACCGCGTATGAAGTCCTGCGCGGCAAAGGCGGCCCCGCTACCGAAAAAGTTGCCTTTACCGACGGATACACGACCAACTTCTTGGATACCGAACGGCAGTCCGCCGGCCACTACACCTACAAAGTCGTTGCCAAGGGGAAGGCCACGAGCGCGTAATCGAGCGAACGAGCCGTTGAAACCATCACGGAAGCCACCCCGCTTCCGGGTGCGGGACACGGAGAATGCCCGACTTCGGTTCTGACCGGCGGGCACTACGTGCTCAACGAAAACCTGGTCTTCAAGCCAGGCCACCCATGTTTGCAGTTCGAAATGGCGAGCAACGTCAGTCTCGACTGCAATGGACACACGATCGAAGACAAGAGCGGCGAAGCGAACGAAGAAACGCCCATCTACCTGAGTAACGTCGCCGGATTCCTGGTGGTCAACTGCCGCTTTGTCAACCCCAACCCCGGCAGTGGGGCGCACAGCGCCGAGATCTACACATCTACCAGCGGGGTCTTTGAGAACGACATCTTCGAAGCCGGCGCCGGAAGTGCGCTGATCGTGCCCGTCGAATCGATGGGCGTCGCGTTCAACCGTGACGTTTTCACGAACGTGATCGAGACACAGGTCCATTCGAGCCACATGTACTTCGGCTTCAACGACATGACCGTGCCCACCCAGTGGGACGTCTATTCGGTGTACATGGTCGAAGGCGGTTCTCAGAACACGTTCGACGCCAACCACATCGACGGCGATGGCGCTGTGCACGCGCGCGAAGACAACAATCCAGCCTATGGGACCGACGACAACATCACCGCGATCGAAAGCGCCACGGAAGACAACATCGTCAACAACCAGTTTGCGAACACGTACGACTGCGGCGTCGAGACCGTAGGTCCGACGGTCCGCAACACGATCGAAGACAACGGCTTCGACACCAACTGGTCAGCGGCGGCATGCGACTTTTACAACACCGACTGGCTGGACAACACCGTGTCCAACAACCACGCGGCGTATTCGGGCTCGATGGTGCTGCTCGCTGGCAACGGAACGCAGTATCCCGAAAACTACTTCTACGGCAATCGCTTCGAAGGCAACACCGTGCGCGCCGATCAACCGGATCAGTGGGGTGACTCGTTTGGCGCCTTTTCCTGGAGTCACCACAACCGCGAACACCTCGGCGACAACGTCGTCGCAAACAACGAATTCGGCAAGACGACCACGACGCCTCAGATCGAACGTCTCACGCCCGGGCTCGTGAGCGCGCATTCGGGAAACCGGTGTCCACCGCCGTCTGCGATCGAACTCGAACAGATCGAAAACATTGGCTGCACTGAGCCAACGGAAGTGCCGCCGGCGGCCGAACCGCAGATCATCGGCGTCTACCCAGCGAAGGTGCCGCTCGCCGGCGGGCTCCCGATTGCAATCGAGGGCGCAAACTTTGAGGGAGCCGCCAAGCCCAAGGTACTGATAGGCGGCAGCGAAGCCACCAACGTGACCGTGCCCGAAGACGGACGGATCATCGCGACGGTTCCCGCCCATCCCGCGGGAACCGTGGACGTCGAAGTCGAAGTCTCGGGGCACAGGACAGTGCCGGTGGCCGGCACCGGTGCACTGGCGAGTACCGACCAGCTCACCTATGCCAAGATCGCGACGGTCAGTTCGGTCTCGCCCTTTGGAGGTGCTGGAGCCGGTGGCACCGCGGTGACGGTCACGGGCGCAGGCTTCGATGAAGCCAGCTCGGTCAGCTTTGGGTCTTTTGGCGAGTCCAGATGCGAAGGCGAACATCCGGCCGAGCCCTGCTTCACGGTGACCTCGGAAACCTCGATTGCGGCCGACTCGCCGTCCGCATCGGCGGCGAACGTTCAGCACGGCTTTGTCAACGTCCGCGTGGCAACGCCGGCCGGCCTCTCGCCGCTGACCGAAGGGATCGGCCTGGAACTGGGATCGGCGGCCAACGACGGGTTCAGCTACACGAACGTGACGGGGGTAACCCCGGACGTCGGACCGCTGGCCGGGCGCACGACCGTGACGCTGTCTGGAGAACACTTCGCGCAGGTCACCGCGGTCAAGTTCGGAGCAGTCGAAGCGGCGTCATTCGAAGTGCCCGATACCGCACGCGGCGACAACGGCGAAGAATTGGTCGCCACTGCGCCTGCCTCTGAAGCGCCAGGCACCTTTGATGTGACGGTCGTGTTCCGCGGTGGCGCGACTGTCAAGGTGCCCGCCGACCAGTACACGTACTACACGGCGCCAAGTGTGTCCGCTCTGGCGCCCAAGGTCGGCTCGCAGTACGGCGGCACGCACGTGAGAATCACCGGCACACACTTCGAACACGTCGAAAGGGTCACTTTCGGAGGAGTTGAAGCCCAGCAGTTCGAAGTAGCCAGCAAGACTGAACTGATCGCGATCGCCCCCGCGGGCGCCCCCCACAGCCATGTGGAAGTCGGCGTGCAGACACCCGGCGGCACCGCATTGTCGGGCTCCGCAGACCAGTTCGGCTACAACCCGGGACGCGTGAGCGTTTCAGCGCTGACGCCGGCGTCCGGTCCGGAAAGCGGTGGGGCAAGCGTCAAGGTCACCGGGGAAGACCTCGAAGAAGTCGAATCAGTGATGTTCGGCCTTACCCCGGCTCAGAGCTTCGCGATCACCGGGCCCGAATCGATCACAGCCGTGGCTCCGCCGGGCGTGGGCACGGTCAACGTGCGGGTGACCGGCTCCGCCGGGGCATCGTCGGTGACGTCTGCTGACCAGTTCAGCTACACCGCAAACCCGTCGGCCGCACCGACAATTTCAAACGTTCAGGCCGATGCCGGGCCCGAAGCCGGCGGCGTGCAGGTGATCGTAAGCGGCGCCAATCTTGTCGGCGTGACAGCGGTGAACTTTGGCTCTAGGCCCGCGGTTTCCTTCAAGGTCCTGTCCGCTACCGCGCTCAGCGCCGTTGTCCCCGAAGGCACCGGCACGGTCGATGTGACGGCTTCCAATGCCAAGGGCACGAGCGCCGCGGTGCCTGCCGACCAGTTCAGCTACCGCAGGGCCGGCGCTCCGCTCGGCTGGGGCTCCAACAACAGCGGCCAGCTCGGCGACAACAGCACCGAAAGGAGCACCGGTCCGATCGTTGCCTTTGGCGGCGGGGAGACTTCGGTGCTTGCCGGCGGCGCCAACTTCACGCTGGCACTGATGAACGGCGGCAACGTCGAGGCCTACGGCGCCAACGTCAACGGTCAGCTCGGCGACGAAAGCACCGAACCAAGCCGCGTGCCCGTGCCGGTCAAGGGCCTCCCGGGGGAACCCGTGGTAGCGGTCGCCGCGGGCGCTGAACACGCCTTGGCGCTGCTCCGTAACGGCCACGTGTGGGCGTGGGGCGACAACGAATCCGGTCAGCTGGGAAATGGCACGACGCTGGGTGCGACCAAGCCCGTTGAAGTGTCCGGGCTGTCGGAAGTCGCGGCGATCGCCGCCGGCGACGCCTTCAGCCTTGCGTTGAAGAGAAATGGCTCGGTCTGGGCCTGGGGAGCGAACGCGCTCGGACAGCTGGGTGACGGAGCAACGACAAGCAGCGCCACGCCGGTTGAACTGCCGGGCATTGACGAAGTCGTCGCGATCGCTGCGCATGGCAGCTCGGCGCCCGGTGGCAACCATACCCTGGCCCTGCTGCGCAACGGCTCGGTGGCGGCTTGGGGCGAAAACGCCGAAGGCGACCTTGGAAATGGCTCGCAGAGCGGTCCCGAAAGCTGCGCGTCAACGGCTTGCAGCAAGCATCCAGTTGCGGTTACAGAACTCACCGAAGTCACCGCGGTTGCCGTCGGCGCCGAGCACAGCCTCGCGCTACAGGCAACGGGCACGGTCAAGGCCTGGGGCTCGGGCTTCTTTGGGGAGCTCGGCAGGGGCTCGATCCTCGGTAGCGCCACGCCGGTCGGCGTGAACAGCCTGACCGAAGGCTCCGCCATCGCTGCCGGCAAGTTCCACAGCCTGGCACTCTTGAAGGGCGGCAGGCTCGACGCCTGGGGCGAAAACCGCAATGGCCAGCTCGGCGATAACACGAGCAGCGGCCCGGAACGCTGCATCGGGGTCTTTGCCTGCGCCGAGCAGCCCACCGAAGTGCAGGGAATTGGCCCCGCCGCGTCGATCGGCGCCGGCGAATACTCAAGCCTTGCGGCTGGGCTTCTGCTGCCGCTGGTCACGGGCATTGAACCCAGCTCCGGCCCGGTTGCGGGCGGCACCTCGGTCGTCATCAGGGGCACGGGCTTCACGGCCCCCAGCGCTGTCCGGTTTGGCGCGAAGGGCGCCTCCAGCTTCAGGCTGGATACCGAAACCGAAATCACAGCCGTGGCGCCTTCGGGCACCGGCACCGTGGACGTGACCGTGCAGACCGCGGCCGGCACCAGCGCCACGGGCTCGGCGGATCAGTACACCTACATTGCCCCGCCCGCGCCGCCGGTCCTGATCGCCAACAGCTCCGTCAAGCCGGTGATCGCCACATGCGTCGCGGAAACCGAAGTGTGTCTCGCTACCGAAAAGCACGCCGTGCGCTCTGCGTATGAACCGACGGTCTCGTGGGGGCCGCTCACCCTGCACGCCGAAGGCTTCGGCCCCGCGGGTGTGCACTGCACGAGTACCTCGACCGGCAGGCTTTGGAACGAATACGAAGGTGCCGAAACCGAGAACCCGCTCCGTGCCTACGGCGTGATCAACGCGTGGGGGACGGCTGATTGCACGGCGCCGGAACTGCTTGAACCGATTGAACACGAAAGCGGCACTGGCCCGATCACGGTCTTCGTAACCGGCGAAAAGTCGCTGCAGGAGCGCACACGCGAAGCAGAAGCGTGCGCCGTCAGCGAACGTGGCGTATACAAACGCCTGGCCGAATGCCCTCCGACTGAGCGGACCCATGCTCAACTCGTCAGTGAAGTCAACCGCCAGAACACAAGCCTGCCGTGGAAGGCAGAAATGATCCGTGGGCGGACAAGCGCTGGGGAATCGGTTGTTCTGCAACGGATCGGCATCGCCTCATACGGCGAATGTGGGCCGGGCGAAGGGGAAGCCAGCGCAACGGATCCCGTCAGGTGCCGAGCGCGTGAAGGCAACTCGAGGTGCTTTCCCGCTTCGCCGACGCTCACAGAAATCCCGGCCGGGTGCATTGAGCTGAACTTGGTGATCCCACAGATCCCGATTGAAATCCCGCTCTACGGCAGCGTCGAAGAGACCTGGCGTAACGGCGTGGGGACGGGCGTGGACCCGTCGCGCCTGGAACTCGAACAGGGCTGGTCGGGGGCGCTGTTGTCACCTCGGGAACCTGAGAACAACGCGTCCTTCGGTGCGGACGCGAAGGTGCTCGGAGAGGAAAGCCAAGCCCTGCTCACCATGCGCTGACGCCTCCTACGCAGAGCCCAAGTCCGTTCTCCCGTGCCTGCGGCTCTAAAGCGGCGGAACCTGGTTATTGACTTCCGTCCCGTGGTACACGTGGTCGTGCGCTTTGCACGCGGCCGGGAACTTGAACTGGACGCTGTCGCTGCGCACGCCGTTGTAGCTCGCGAACAGGGTGGCGCGCCCGCGAGTGCCCACCGCGCAGCGTGGATCGGTGCTGCTCGTCACGCGGACGATGATCTTCATGATGTTCCCCGGGAACCCCCACATCACCGCGTGATGCGAGTGATAGACAAGGTGATGTTCGACGCTCCTGACGATCAACGGGTCCGGCTGGTGGGGGAAGCGGTCAACCTGGCAGAGGATCCCCGACCCTATGCGCGCGCATGTGCCTTGCTCTGGTACATCGCAGCGTCGGCCTTTGCCATCGCTGCCTGTTGGTCTGAGGCGTTGCCGTCCAGCGGTTGGCTGCCGATGCTTGCGCTGACGGCGAACGTCTCGCCGTTGACGGTGATACGGCTCCCAACGATTACCTGGTGCAGCTTGCTCACGACGTGGGTGAGGGCGTCGGGAGCGATGTTCGGCAGGATCGCCGCGAACTCGTCGCCGCCGATCCGCGCTACGGAGTCGCTTGCACGCAGTGATGCGCGAATCCTGGTTGCGATCAGACTGAGCAGTTCGTCGCCGGCGTGGTGGCCGTAGGTGTCGTTGACTCCCTTGAACTCGTCGAGGTCAATGATCAGCAGCGCGCAGGGCTCGTCGTAGCGCTGGTGGCGAGCGGTCTCGCGATCGAGCTCCTCGTCAAATCGGCGCCGGTTCCACAGACCGGTCAAAGGATCGTGATCGGCGAGCGCCCGCAGGCTTGCCTGCAGCTCCATGCGCTCGGAGATGGGCTCGATATGGGCGATGAAGTGCAGGGGCTGTCCTGTGTGATCGCGAACGACCGAGACCGAGACGTTGACCCAGATCTCTTGGCCCTCGGCGTTGAGGTACCGCTGCTCCAAGGAGTAGTGGTCCGCCTCGCCGGCGACGAGTGCCTGTCGGTGTTCGAGCACGGCGTTGACATCTTCAGGATGCGTGATCTGTTGAGTTGTCAGGCCAAGTAGCTGGGCCTCGGGGTAGCCAGTCAGCTCGCACAGTGCGCGGTTGACCTTGAGCCAGCGGCCGGTTCGGGCGAACAACGCCATGCCCATGGGGGCGTCGGCGAATGCTGTCTCAAACAGCGCGCTTGCCTCCAGCTGGCGCTGCTCGATCAGTTTGATCGCGGTCACGTCGAGGAAGTGCGCGACGATGTAGGGGGCCTCGCCGTCCGCTCCCATCACGGTGTGGCCGATCGTGGATGCCCACACGACCTCGCCGTCGGGGCGCAGATAGCGCTTGTGCACCTTAAGTATCGTGCCCGTTTCTCGATGGTGGGCGTACGCCTGCGCGGTGACATCGAGATCATCGGGGTGCGTAAAGGGCGCGGACGTCGAGCCAACCAATTCCTCCGCCCGGCGCCCGAGCAGCTGGCAAAGCGCAAGGTTGACGCGCATGAAACGGCCGTCCATACCGATGAGGGCGACCCCGGTCGGCGCGAGCTCGAATGCCGACTCGAACATGTTCGCGACGGGCTTGGTCACCGCTGTCTCAGCGGCCACTGCAGAGATGTCGTGATGCTCGGGCGCTCCACGCCGCGAACGGTCGTCAGACCGTCGCGATCACGTGTGGAGGTTCGAGCGAGCACAACCATTGATCGTCAGGCTGTCGGCCGAGCTTGAGCGCTAAAGCTCCTCTATGTCCAGCAGCTCGCGCCAGTGGTCGGGGTCAAGGTTGGCCGGCTGCGTACTTTCAATGAAGCTCGTGAGCACCTCAACCATCCGCGCGGGCTCGTCCAGCTGGGGGAAGTGACCGGATTCGGGGAAGACCTCCAGGCGACTGCCGGGCACCTGCGCGTGGGTCCTGCGTCCGTGCGATACCGGGATCAGCGAGTCGTGTTCGCCCCATATCAGCAGCAGTGGAACGTGCTGGACAAGATACAGACGGTTGGTCGCGTCGACCCGCTGCCCGCCGGGCTCCACCACGGCTCGCAGCGTGTGCACGAACGCTGAGCGCGTCTGGCCATCGGAGAGCGTGGCGTGGCCGTGACCCATCTCCGCGAGATCGGTTCTGGCGTGGATGCCCAACTGCCCCAGGACTCCTCCTGCGAACCGGGCAACATCAAGCACGCGGCTCGCCGCGAGCACGGGCAGCACCACCTCAGCGCCGGGCAGTGTCGCCGCCCGCAGCAACAGGCTCACATCACGCCCGAGGCCGCCGCTGTCGACGAGCACCAGGCGCTCGCAGCGTTCGGGGTGCTGGTAGAAGAGCTGCATCGCGATGCCCCCTCCGAGAGAATGCCCGACGACCGTGGCACGCGGGTGACCGAGAGCGACCAACAGGTCGCGCAGGCAGCTCGCATGGGAGCCGAGCGAGTAGTCGCCCTTTGGCTTGTCCGATAGCCCGTGGCCGATCAGGTCCGGCGCGATGACCGTGAAGTGCCGCGCAAGCGCCGGTATGACCCGGCGCCAGTTCGACGAGTCCGAGGTGATTCCGTGGATCAACAGCACCACCGGGCCGCTGCCAGCCTGCAGGTACGCAATGCGGCGACCGTGCAACAGCAGCGTGCGGAGCTCGGGTTCGTTACTTGCGCTCGGCATCGTCACGTGCTCCCCCCCCGGGAACAGTATCGACTACATCTTCGGCAGCGTCGGATCGTGGTGCGCGCTTTTAGGCGCGTATGTCGGTGCGGCGTCGGCTCGCGAGCCCTGTAATCAACCGTTCTGCGGTAGCTGAGCTCGGATCATCCAAAGCTGCTCCTCAAGTGAGCGCACGACGCCAACCAGGACATCTTCGGAAGCCGAGTCGAGCTCGCCGACACGATCCATTCGCTCCCTGATCCGCTCGGCTACGTCGGCGACACGCTCGGCGAGGGCATGCAGCAGCGCCTGATCCTCGATCGCGCCGCGCTCTACTGGCGCCACCTTGCTCTCCGCGGCGACCGCCTCAGCCTGCCCGTCGGGCCAGTAGCCAAGTGCCACGGCGCGCTCGGCGACGGTGTCCGAGGCGTCGCGCCAGGCGTCAATCAGCTCGTCCAGATAGAGGTGCAGTGGCCGGAACAGCGGCCCTACGACGCTCCAGTGCAGCTGCTTGCCAAGCAGCGACAGGTCAACGAGCTCAAGCAGCGTTGCCTGGAGCTCGCGTCCCACCTCGGCGCGCTCGTGCTCGCCAAGCGCCGGTAGGTGCGCTGTGGAGCCAGTGGTTATCGCCATCGTCGTTCTCCTTGCGATCGGATTGTGTGCCGTGTTGAGCGCCCTCGGGCAAGCCGTGCAAGGCGCGCGTCCATCTTGCCTAAAAACCGGCGCCTGTCCGGAACCCACCTGCGCGCAGTGAGCGCCGGGACTTGCCCGATCGCGCTCGCGCGCGGTCTGGCCGCGCGCCGAGCTAGCTTGCTGAGATGACTTTGGCCTCCGCGCACGAGTTCTTTCAGGCTGCTGCGAGCGTCGCGGGAGCCCTTATCGGGCTGCTCTTCGTGGCGATCTCCGTTGCGCCCGAGCGTGTTCTCGGTCCGGACGCATCAGAGGTTCACGCCGTGCGCGCCGCCGCCGCCCTGACCGCGTTTACCAATGCGTTGACTGTGGCGCTGTTCGGCCTGGTGCCAGGTGGCTACGTGGGCGGTGCGGCCACCACGGTCGCCATTCTCGGTCTGATGTTCATCGCCGGCTGCCTGGTGCGCGCCGCTCCCGCCTGGCGCGCAAAGCGCATTGCACTCGGCGACCTGGTGTTTCTGATTGGGCTACTTGTCGTCTTCGTACTTCAGCTGCTTGCCGGCATGGGACTCGAGCGGCGCTCGTCCGACGCCGGTGACCTCCAGACCATCTGTGTACTTGTGATCGTCTGCTCCCTGTTTGGCATCGCGCGCTCCTGGGAGCTGGTCGGTGGGCCCACTATGGGCCTCAGTAAGCAGGTGATCGGGTTTCTGCGCGGCAAACACAGTCCGCCCGCAGCGGGCGGCGTTGATGACCCGTGAACCACGGCCACAGTCGCTAACGCCGATCTTCGAGACTGGGGCAGGGAGTCGCCCACGGCCGGCCGATAGCCGGTGTCTAAGCCAGCGCGTCGACGTTCGCGAGTCCGCGAGCTACAGCTCGGCGCAGGCCTGCGGCGACGACCATATCCAGGCCGGGGACGACGGCGCCGAAGGCGATCTCGTAGTGCAAGTGGGTTCCGCTGCCGCGCTCGGTAAAGCGCATGGTTCCCTCGTGGTTGCGTAGGGGAGAGCCCTTGGTGATGCGGTAGCGGATGAGCTCGTTGGGCACGAACTCGACCACGGTCTCCACAAACGGTGGCAGTGGACCGATACGCAGCTCCCGCGACGAGCCGACGCCGTTGCGGTGGCCATCGCTGCCGTCGCCGATGCGGCGGATCTTGGCGCCGAAGACCGGCGCGAGGTGCTCGTGCTCAGCGAGGTAGGCAAAGATGCGCTCGCGCCCCAGGACGTAGTCGGGATCGAAGATGAGGCGTTGCACCGCGACGGATTGTGTCAGAGCGCGAGTCGATCACCTCCGAGCCGGCCCTTACGCTCTGATCTCGTGGCCACGGAAGCGTCAGCACAGCCCGGGCGTCCGTATCCGCCGCCGGCGGCATCGGAGCCGGCCTGGCCGGCACAGCTCACGGTGGCTGTCGCGATCGGTCTGCAGCTGGCATTGCCGAAGCGGCTTGCGGCCGGACCGTCGTGGCTGATCCCTGCGCTCGAGGCCGTGCTCCTGGTCGGCATGTTCTTTGCGACACCGCGCCAGCTTGAGCACGAGCACACGACGCGGCGACGGGCGGCGCTCGGTTTGACGGCCTTCGTCAGCGCCGCAAACGTGTTCTCGCTGGTGGCGCTGACGCATTTCCTCTTGCGCGGCGGCGTCTCCGGCGGCAGGCCGCTGATTGTTGCCGGCGTGCTGATCTGGTTGACCAACTTTCTGATCTTCGGCCTCTGGTACTGGGAGATCGACCGCGGCGGCCCGGGCCGGCGCGCTGCCGGCCACGATGGGGTGCCTGACTTTCTGTTCCCACAGATGTCCGACGATCGCATCGAGCCGCTGGCGTGGCGTCCGCGCTTTCTTGACTACCTGTATGTCTCGCTGACCAACGCAACCGCTTTTTCGCCGACCGACACGATGCCGCTCACGCTGATGGCGAAGGGGGTGATGGGCATCCAGTCGCTGGTATCGGTGGTCACGGTCGGACTGGTTGTCTCCCGCGCGGTGAACATTCTGTGAGCGGTCCCATCGATCGGCAGGCCGCCGATATCGTTTGCACGTCCGCGCAACCGCGCCGGCAGCCAACTTCAAGCGAGGTGAGCAGATGGATCCAGTTGTGCATTTCGAGCTTCCCGCCGAGGATCGCGAGCGGATGGCCGCGTTCTACACCGCCGCCTTCGGCTGGCAGACGCAATTTTTTGGCCCCGAGATGGGCAACTACACGGTGG
>CAJCIJ010000183.1 GCA_903970315.1 Actinomycetota bacterium | reverse complement strand
GCCGGCCGCTCGGCGACGACGCACTCTGGATGGCCGCCTAGAAAGAGGCGAGTCTGGCGCGCGGCGGCTCAGACCGACGGCGTGCGTCGGGCGCGAGCGCGGGGTTGGTCCAGCCCGCGTCGGTGGGGTTCAGCGTCGTCCCCGGCGCGACGATCTCGTCGATGCGGTCAAGCAGTGCCGAATCGAGTGTCACGTCCACTGCGCCCAGCTGTGACTCCAGCTGGTCCATCGTGCGTGGACCGATGATCGCCGCCGTCACCGCAGGGTGGCCAATCACGAACGCCAAGGCCATCTGCACCAGTGAGATGCCGGCCTCGTCGGCAAGGGAGCCGAACGCGTCGGCGGCCTCGAGCTTGGCCTGATTGGCGGGGATCGACAGGTCATAGCGGGCCGGCAGCATCGCCGAGCGGCGCGAGGTCAGATCGGCAGCGCCTTTGCGCCACTTGCCCGACAGCCAGCCACCTGCCAAAGGACTCCAGGGAATAACCCCCATGCCGAAGTCCTGGCACGCCGGCAACACATCGGCCTCGATGCCACGCGCAAGCAACGAGTACGGGGGCTGCTCGCAAACGAAGCGCTGCAAGCGCCGGTCGCGGGCGACCCACTGGGCCCTCACGATCTCCTTGGCCGGATAGGTCGAGGAGCCGATGTAGCGGACCTTGCCCTGGGCCACCAGATCAGAGAGCGCGCCAAGCGTCTCCTCGTGATCGGTCCAGGGGTCCCAGCGATGCACCTGGTAGAGATCGATCCAGTCGGTCTGTAGGCGCTGCAGCGATGCCTCGACCTCGCGCATGATCCAACGGCGCGAGTTGCCCGCCTCGTTGGGGTCATCGCCCATCGTCCCGTGGAACTTGGTTGCCAACACGACCCGATCACGCCGTCCGCCCGCGAGCGCCTTGCCGACGATCTGCTCAGACTCACCCCGGGAGTAGACGTCCGCGGTGTCGATGAAGTTGATCCCGGCATCAAGCGCGGCGTGGATGATTGCGGTCGCCACGCCATGGTCGGGCTCGCCCCAGGCACCGAACATCATCGCGCCCAGACAGAGGGGGCTCACGGAAACGCCGGTGTGTGCGAAGAGCCGTTGATCCATGTTGCTCAATCTAGCGCCGGGTCACGCGTCGTCGTACTCGGGCATCCGCTCGATGTAGGCGACCTGCGCGCTGGCCACACACACGTCCTCGCCGGCGGCTGTCTTGAACTCGACAAACGCCTGGCCCCCCTCGTACTGGGCCAGAGCATCTCGCACCTGCGCCAGCCCACCTTCCACGGTGAGCGCGAGGCCGTCCGAGAACACGATCCGCGTCTGGAGGGACATCGTCAGCAGAGTACGCGGCGGGCCACGCCCCGGTCAGCCGACGAGCCAGATTGCGCCGTCACGCAGCTCGACCGGATATCTCGCGAGCGCCACCGCACCCGCCGTGCCCTTGACGACGCCCGCGAGTGGGCGAAAGGCGCCCTGTGGACCGCGGGTCATCTTGCCCGTGTTGACGTCATAGCGGGCACCGTGCCAGGGACACTCCAGGCAGCCGTCCTCGGCAACACGGCCGTTGCCAAGCGCAGCAAACAGATGCCGGCAGCGGTTTGAAAGTGCAAACGGCTTGCCCTCGCTGAGGCCGACCGCAAGGTCGCCGTGCGCGGTCGCGACAACAGCCACTGAAGCTGTGCCGAGCTCATCCACTCCGATCAGGCGCGTTGCCGTCAACTCAACCATGCCGGCTCCAACCTACTGTGATGCCGTCCGCGGCGCTAGTGCGCGGCGGCGGCGCCATCCTCAGCGTCGGCGGCAGCGGCATCGTCGGCGTCGGCGTCGGCGTCGGCGTCGGCGTCGACGGGGGTTTGATCCGCGGAAGCCGCACCAGCGCCATCGGCAAAGCCGTCGTCCTGGCCCGCAGTGATCGCCTCGCCGTCCACCTGGGCGTCTGGGTCAAGCGGATCGCCGGAGACATAGTCGGGGTTGTCGAGGCCCAGTTTTCTGGCGTCCTTCTTTGCCTGCTTGGCGTGCCTACGCATGCGCACCTTGCGTTCGCGGTCGAGCTTGGCCATTGTCGTCTTCTTCTTGGCGTTGGAAGCCATCTACATACGTCCCTCGGTGTGGGGTTTGCACCGCGCTCGAGACTCCAAGCGGGCTCGCGCGATGAGGCGCGGCGGAGCGCCCGCAGAGGCCCTCCGCCGCTGATCGAAGTCTGTGGCGCTAAAGCGCCTGGACGTTCGCTGCCGCCGGGCCCTTGGGGCCCTGTTCGGCGTCGTAGCTCACCTTGGCGCCCTCGGCGAGCGACTTGAAGCCGGTCCCCTGGATCGCCTTGTGATGGACAAACAGGTCAGCGCCGGACTCGTCCGGGGTGATGAACCCGAAGCCCTTGTCAGCGTTGAACCACTTGACGGTTCCTGTAGCCATGCTTATTTACCTCCGTATATGTGCACTGCGAAACGCGGAGGGTGCTCATGGCAACGACTGCAGAAACGCGGGGCACTGCTCTGGCCGAGTCGATCTCGGCCCCTGTTGCCACTGTAGCGTGTCGCGCAGGCGCTACGCCGCAGCGCCCGTGGCGGGCGGACGCCCGGCGGTGCGTGCGGCAGAAGACGAAGCCGCACCCGCAGTGCCCGTTTGCGGCCCCTGCCCGCGTTCCGGGAAGGGTTCCGGAGAGCCGGCGGTGCAGACACGGTCGCGGCCGCCACGCTTGGCCTCATAAAGCGCGGTGTCGGCGCGTTCGAAGACCTCTTTGTATACGAAGCGCTCGCCTTGTCCCGTTGCCGAGACTCCCACCGAGATCGTTACGTCGTGCCCGCCGCATGGCGTGCCGCGCACCGCCCCGCACAGACGCTCGGCCACATGTCCGGCATCGGCAAGATCGGAGTCGGTGAGCAGCACCAGGAACTCCTCGCCGCCGAACCTGTACACCGAGTCAAAGCTGCGCAACGAGCCATGCAGGCGGTCGGCGACCTGCTGAAGCACCAGGTCCCCCGCGGCGTGGCCCGCGCTGTCGTTGATCTGCTTGAAGTGGTCCAGGTCAGCCACCACGATGGCGACGCGACGCGGCACCGTCGTGGCCTGGGCCTCGAGCTCGATCAGACGCGTTCCCAGGGCGGTGCGGTTGAGCAGGCCTGTCAGCCCATCCACGATCCCGGCACCACGGAAGGCCAGTGTCGAGCGACCCACGATGGCGCCCAGATACGCCGCCTCGCACAGCAGTGCCAGGGGCAGCATCAGAATCGCGGGGTTGGCGAGCACGCCCGCCGGATCAAGCCAGAACGCCACAGCTGTCATCAACAGAGCCGTGTAGGCGGTCCCCAGCGCTGCCGCGCGAAAGCTCCTGAACACGGCGCTGCGCCCTGGCACCATGAGCACGAAGAACGACAGAGCAAACAGCGGCGCCCCGTGCGAGCTGGCGAATCCCACTGCAATCGAGGCCTGAAACAGCGCCCACCCCGCGACCAGAGCCCGGCTGGGGTGGCGGAAGCGGTGGGCCAGCTGCGAGAGCATGTAGTAGGGCACGGCACCCACCGCAGGCGCGATCAGGGTGTGCCATCCGAACGTGGGGATGCCGGCTGCGATCACGGCAAACGCTCCGACGGCGACTACGCGAAACGTCTTGCTGAGCCGCTGGTTGAGATCGAGGATGAACTCACGCTCAAGCTCGTCGGTCACCGACGGATATCCGTTTAGCTTTGCTGCTGCGCCGCGCGTCCAGCCGGCTGACATCCGGCCGGCCCCGGTGGGCGCCCGCCGGCGGTCCTCCACGGGCGACAGCTGTTGCTCGGCTGACGGCTGGCCGTCAGCGGGGGACACGGCCAAGGCGCGCTGCTCGCCAGTGGCAGTCAGGGCCCACACGGAGCGCCCGCTGACGCCGTCTGTGCGGCGGGCGGCGGGCCTGGTCGGCGCCACCGCCTGGGGCGCGTCCATCGCTGCGGTCTCCACCCTGTCGCGTCCCGCGCGCTTTGCCGTGAACAGGGCGTGGTCGGCGCGGGCAAAGACGCCGTCAAAGTCAAATGCACCCTGCACCAGCGACGTGGCGACCCCGAAGGACATGGTCACGGTGACTCCGTCGATGGGCCGTTTGCGCACGGCGCGGCGCATGCGCACCGCCACGTCGTGAGCCGCGCCCGCGTCAACCCCGGGCAAGAGGACCAGAAACTCCTCGCCACCGAGCCTGTAGAGAGGCTCCGACGCGGTCACACAGTCCCCCAGACGGTGCGCGATCTCCCGCAGCACCCAGTCACCGCGGCGGTGGCCGTAGCGGTCGTTTATCTGCTTGAAGTTGTCGATGTCGGCGACGATCACCGAGATCGGCTGACCGCCTACGGTGACGCTGTGAGCAAGCTCGGCCAGCTTCGGCGTGAGCGCGGCTCGATTGAGCGCTCCCGTGAGCTCGTCAACGAGCGCCGAGCGTCGTGTGGCGTCGTCGAGATCGCGGATCACGAGCGCTGTGATGGCCAGCGAACCAAGCACAAAGACGGGCACCAGCCCGATGGAGGGAACGTGGCGGATCTCGTTGAGATCGACGGTGCCCAGCAGCACGAGCACCAGCGCCATCCCGAACGCTGTCATGGCCACCGCCACCCGCCGGGGGAAGATGAACGCCGCCAGCAGCACGGGCATGGACAGCACGACGAGCCCGTAGGCGCGCGGACCGCTGGCCAGCGCCACGGTCGCCGCCACGGTCACCTCGGCGAAACCAATCACCCCGGCCCACAGATACTCCGGCCGGCGCCGGCGCCCGATGTTGAGCCTCCACAGGACGCCGTAGATCGCAAAGGCAACCGCCGGGGGCACGAGTGGCCAGACGCCATAGACGCCCACGCCCGAGAGCCCGCCCACCATGAACGCGGCCAGCACGAGGGGCATCCCAGGCCGCATGTTGCGGGTGAGATCGACCATGCGACGACGCTCGGTGTCGTCGCGGCACAGGAAGCGGCCGACATCCATGGTGCCGATATCGGGAACGCCGATGCACGCGCTGACGCGGGTCAGCCAAAGGCGGACCAAATGTCCGGTTGGGCCGGTCCGTGGCCCGACCGCCTAGGTCCATTGACCTATGCCGGGCCGCTGTGCGCTCAGGCCAGGTTGGCCATCACGTGTTTGACGACCGTGTAGTCCTCAAGCGAGTAGACACTCAGGTCCTTGCCGTAGCCGGACTGCTTGAAGCCCCCGTGGGGCATCTCGGAGACCAGTGGGATGTGGTCGTTGATCCACACGCAGCCAAAGCGCAGGGCCTTTGCCACCCGCAGCGCGCGGCCGACGTCGCGTGTCCACACCGACGAAGCCAGCCCATAGGGCGTGGCGTTGGCCCACTCGATCGCCCGCTCCTCGTCGCCGAAGGGCTGGACGGTGATCACGGGCCCAAAGATCTCGCGCGAGATCATCTCGTCGCCCTGTTGCAGACCGGCCACGACAGTGGGCTCCACGTAGAAGCCCGCCAGATCCGGCTCGCCGCCACCGGTCACGATCTCGGCATGGTCGGGCTTGCGCGCCAGAAAGCCCTCCACGCGCTCACGCTGGCGAGCCGAGTTGACGGGCCCAAGTGTTGTGTCGGGCGCAAGCGTGTCGCCGATCACAAGACCCTGAGCCTGGCCTGCCAGACCCGAGACCACGTCGTCATACACGCTCGCATGGGCCAGCACCCGCGTGGCCGCCGTGCAGTCCTGCCCGGCGTTGTAGTAGCCGGTGCCCGCGATCGTCGCCAGAGCACCGTCGAGGTCGACATCGTCGAACACCAAAACCGGGGCCTTGCCGCCCAGCTCCAGATGCACGCGCTTGACGGAGTCCGCGGCGGTGCGCGCCACGTGCTTGCCCGTCTCAACGGAACCTGTGAGCGCCACCATGTCCACGTCGGGATGGGCGATCAGGGCCTGGCCCGTGGGGTTGCCAGGGCCCGCCACCACATTGAAGACACCGCGGGGGAGGATGTCGGCGGCGAGCTCAGCGAGACGCAGCGTGGTGATGGGAGTGGTCTCGGCCGGCTTGAGCACCACCGTGTTGCCAGCCGCAAGCGCGGGCCCGATCTTCCAGATGGCCATCATCAGCGGGTAGTTCCACGGCGTGACCTGGCCGATCACGCCAACGGCCTCGCGGCGGACAAAGGAGGTGTAACCCTCCATGTACTCGCCCCCGGAGCGTCCCTCCAGACACCGCGCGGCCCCGGCGAAGAAGCGCAGGTTGTCGGCCATCACGGGAATCTCGTCGGCGGTGACCGCCGCGATCGGCTTGCCTGCGTTTGCCGCCTCGGCGTGCGCCAGCTCCGTCGCGTGCTCCTCGATGGCGTCGGCCAGAGACAGCAGGGCCTGCGCACGCGCGGCGGGGGTCGCGTTTGACCAGCCCGCGAAGGCCCTGCGGGCGGCACCCACGGCGGCGTCGACCTCCTCGGCGGTCGTTCGCGGCGCCTGTGCCAGCTCGGCGGCTGTCGCCGGGTTGAACACCGGTTCGGTATCGGCCTGCGATGCGATCAGCTCGCCGTCGATGAGGTTCTCCAGGGTTGCCATGTCCGCCTTTCGTGTGGGGCCCCGTGACGCCAAGCGCCTGGTTCAGACGCCTAGCGCCTCGGCGACCGCAGGGTGGATGATCTCGCCGTCGCGCACGTTCAGGCCCATGCGCAGCGCCGAGCTGCGCTCAAGTGCCTCAGCCGGCCCATGGTCGGCAAGTTCAAGGACGTACGGCAACGTGGCGTTGGTGAGCGCATAGGTGGAGGTGATGGGCACGGCGCCGGGCATGTTGGTTACGCAGTAGTGGGTGATCCCGTCTACCTCGAACGTGGGGTCGGAATGCGTGGTGGGTCGTGAGGTCTCAAAGCATCCGCCCTGGTCGATGGAGACATCCACAAGCACTGCGTGTTGGCGCATCAGCGACAGCTGGGCGCGCGTGACGACATGCGGGGCGCGCGCACCGTGGACGAGCACAGCGCCGATCACCAGGTCGGCCATCGGCAGCATCTGTTCGATGGCAAGCGTCGAGGAGAACACGGTCGAGGCGCGACCGGCGAAGACGATGTCGAGCTCGCGCAACTTGTCGATCGAGCTGTCGAAGACGAACACGTCGGCCTGCATCCCGATGGCTATCAGAGCTGCGTTCATGCCCACGGCGCCACCGCCGATGACCAGCACCGTGGCGGCCGCCACCCCGGGCACGCCCCCCAGCAGGATGCCGCGGCCTCCCAGGGGCTTCTCCAGCATGAACGCCCCCGCCTGGGTGGCGATCTTGCCCGCAACCTCGCTCATGGGGGCAAGCAACGGCAGCCGGCCGTCTGCGTCCTCAACTGTCTCATAGGCGATGCACGTCGCCCCGGACTGCTGTAGGCCTCGCGCCAGCTCGGGCTCGGCGGCGAGGTGCAGATAGGTGAACAGCGTATGGTCGGGGCGCAGCCACGGCACTTCGTGGGCCTGAGGCTCCTTGACCTTCAGCACCAGTTCGGCCTCGGCGAACAGAGCGGGGGCGTCGTCGATGATGCGCGCACCCTGCGCCACAAATTCGGCGTCGGCGATGGCGCTGCCGGCGCCGGCGCCGGCCTGGACAAGCACGTCGTGACCGCGCGCTGTCAGCTCGCGAACCCCCGCCGGGGTGATCGCAATCCGGTACTCGTCGATCTTTGACTCGGTGGGTACCCCCACCCTCATGCCTAAGCGGCCCCCGCGTGGGTCATGCCTGCACCGCCCCCGCGTGGGCGCGCGTGTCAGCCATGCGTTCGCAAGCCTCTGAAAGGACGCCGCGCAGGATCGACTCGATCTCGTCGAACTGCTCCTCACCGGCGATCAGCGGGGGTGCCAGCTGCACGATCGGATCGCCGCGGTCGTCGGTGCGGCAGATCAATCCCCGCTCATACAGCTCACCGGAGAGAAAGCCGCGCAGCAGGTACTCGGACTCCTCGGCGTTAAACGTCTGCTTGGTCTCCTTGTCCTTGACCAGCTCTATCGCATGGAAGTATCCGGCGCCGCGCACGTCGCCGACAATCGGCAGGTCGCGCAGGCTCTCCAGGCGTGCCCGGAAGGCAGCTTCGTTGGCGCGCACGCGCTGACACATCTCCTCGCGCTCCATGATGTCGATGTTCGCCAGACCCACGGCGCACGCCACGGGGTGCCCGCCGAAGGTGAACCCGTGCACGAAGCTCGTGGTCCCGTGCAGAAACGGCTCGGCGACATGATCGGCGGCGATCACGGCACCAAGTGGCATGTAGGCCGAGCTGATCCCCTTGGCCGTAGTGATCATGTCGGGGACGTAGCCGTAGCGCTCGCAACCGAACCACTGCCCAAGACGGCCCCAGGCGCAGATGACCTCATCGGAGATCAACAGCACGCCGTGGCGGTCGCAGATCTCGCGCACCCGTTGGAAGTAGCCGTCCTGGGGCACAAAGCAGCCGCCCGCGTTCTGCACGGGCTCGAGGATCACAGCGGCGACGGTTTGCGGCCCGGCAAACACGATCGCCTCCTCGATGGCGTCGGCGGCCCAGAGCGGGTCGCGGTCCTCGGTCCAGCGGTAGGAGTTGGTGTTGGGGACGTGCACCGCCCCTGGCGTCAGCGGTTCAAACGGCGTGCGCAGCGCCGTCAGACCGGTAATCGCCAGCGCGCCCATGGAGGTGCCGTGGTAGGCCAGGCGGCGCGAAAGGATCTTGTGGCGCGTGGGTTCGCCGCGGGCGGCGTGGTAGGCCTTGGCGAGCTTCCACGCCGACTCCACCGCCTCCGAGCCGCCGGACGTGAAAAAGACGCGATTGAGGTTGCCTGGAGTCAGTTCGGCGATCCGCGTGGCCAGCTCGATCGACCGCGGGTGCGCATAGCTCCAGTTGGTGTAGAAGGCCAGCTCGGCCATCTGCGCCGCTGCCACCTCCGCGAGCTCGTCCCAGCCGTGGCCGATGTTCACGCAGTACAGCGCCGAGAGGCCGTCCAGGTAGCGCTTGCCGGCCTCGTCGTAGACGTAACAGCCGTCGCCGCGCACGATCACGGGCACCTCGTGGTCGGCGTAGGTGCCCATACGCGTGAAGTGCATCCAGAGGTGGCGCTTGGCCTGTGCTTGCAGATCGGAGGACACCACCTACAAAGTTAGTGTGTCCAGCTGTCCAAGCCAAGCGTCATAGCTTTGGAACCCCATCGGGGGCCGAGCCATTAGCATCCTCCGGACCGTCGTAGCAAGCCCCGCGCATCCGTCTTAAACACGAGAGGAGTCGCCGATGGCCGTCGATAGTGCCCCCGTCTCTGGTTCCCAGGCAAGTTCTGGAGTGATGGACAAAGGCCTGAAGCGCAACGCGATCGGCTACCTCTCAAACATCGTCATCGGCGTCGCCTCGACCGCGCCCGCCTATTCGCTGGCAACGACGCTTGGGTTCATCGTCGCCGTGAAGGGCGTCGGCGTGCACGCCCCGGCCGTGATCCTCGTCGCGTTTGTGCCCATGCTGCTCGTGGCGGCTGCCTACAAATACTTCAACCGCGCCGATCCCGACGCGGGGACGACCTTCGCCTGGACCACGCGCGCCTTCGGTCCTATGACGGGTTGGATGAACGGCTGGGCAATCTTCCTGGCCGACGTAATCGTGATGGCCTCACTGTCGGACATCGCGGCGATCTACACGTTCAAGCTGTTCGGCTTCACCGAACTCGGCGGATCCAAAGCCGCAATCATCGTGGCAGCGATCCTTTGGATCGCGATCATGACCTGGATCTGCTACCGAGGCATCGAGCTCTCCGCACGCATCCAGCAGTTCCTGCTCGGCGCCGAGGTCGTCATCCTCGTGTTGTTCTCGGTGGTCGCGTTCGTCAAGGTCTACGGTGGCCATCCACCAACCGGCTCGATCCATCCGTCCCTATCGTGGATCAATCCGTTCGCGATGAACTTCGGTGATCTTGTCGTCGCGCTGCTGCTCGCGGTTTTCATCTACTGGGGTTGGGACTCAGGCGTGGCCGTAAACGAGGAGTCCGAGAACCCGGCCGAGGGTCCTGGCAAAGCGGCGGTTATCTCCACGGTTCTGCTTGTGCTCATCTATGTGCTGGTCACCGCAGCCTCCCAGTCCTTTCACGGGACCGGCTTCCTCACCAACGAAGCAAATCAGGAAGACGTCCTGAGCGCGCTCGGATCCGGGGTCCTTGGCAGCGGCCTCGACAAGCTGCTGATCATCGCCGTGCTCACCTCGGCATCGGCCTCGACGCAGACGACGATCCTGCCTACCGCCCGAACAACCCTGTCGATGGCGCATTGGAAGGCGGTCACCAACCTGCTGGCTCGCGTCCACAAGAGTTACCTGACCCCAACCGTTTCGACGCTCGGCTTCGGCGTGCTCTCGGTCGTGATCACAGTGGCGCTGCTGCTGGCCCACGGAAGTGTCCTGGAAGACTCGATCACCTCGATCGGTTTTCCGATCTGCTTCTACTACGGCTTCACGGGGATTGCCTGTGGCTGGTACTACCGCCGCGATCTGACAGACAGCATCACGAACTTCCTGAAACTCGGACTCGGTCCGCTGATCGGTGGGCTGATCCTGTTCGGCGTGGGGATCAAGGCGGCGATCTACTACGGCCACGCCGAAAACGTCTCAGGGAAGCCGATCCTTGGCATCACGCTGCCACTGTGGATGGGCATCGGTGGCATGGTCCTCGGCTTTATCGTCATGCTCGTCTCCCGGCCGTTCTTCAGAGAGTTCTTCGCGCGCAAGACCGAAACGGCACCCCCGGGGCTGCTCGACGAGCCGCCACCAACAGGGCCCGTGCCGGCGCGCGTGGACTTCTAGGCTCCCGGTCCGGCCGGTCCGGCCGGTGCGGCCGGCGCGGGCGCGCGCGCATGCCCAGTGGCTGCGCGCCTACCGGGATGCGCGTCAGGGCCCGGCGGGCAGCTCCAGCTGGCCGTGCGGCGAGCCATACTGGCCCAGAAGCTCCAGAAAGGGAGCGGGAGCAAAGGCCTCGGGGCCGAGCACGCCGGTGGCACTCCAGGCGCCCGTGTCCAACAGCTCCAGGGCCACGACAGGGTTGATGGCGGTCTGCCAGACGACCGCCTGGCAGCCGTACTCGCGCATGGTCTGCTCGTTGTCGACCACGTGATAGAGGTAGGTCGAGCGCTCGGCACCGTCCTTGCCCTTGCCCGTAACCCAGGTGCCGGCGCACGTGCGCCCGCTCATGCGGTCGCCCAGCGTAGCGGGGTCCGGCAGCGCAGCTGCGACAACGTCGCGCGGGGCAACGGACGTGCCTCGCACTGACACAGGATCGGTGGAGTCAAGGCCGAGCTTGTGCAGCGTGCGCAGCACATCGATGAACTCGGTGCCCAGCCCGTACTTGAACGTGACGCGCTCGCACGGCACCCAACGCGGGATCAGGACGACCTCCTCGTGCTCGACATTGACGCACTCCACAGGCCCGATGCCCTCGGGGAAGTCAAAGACCTCGGGCTCGGAAAAAGGTGCCGTGGTGTAAAAGCCGCGCTCGCGCTCCCAGATCAGAGGCGGGTTCAGGCACTCCTCGATCGTGGTCCAGATCGAGAAGGTGGGCGCAAAGTCGTACCCCTCAAC
>CAJCIJ010000182.1 GCA_903970315.1 Actinomycetota bacterium | reverse complement strand
GGTCATCACGAACAACACCGGCAGCATCGCCACGGTCACCAGCAGCACCTGAAAGGTGCCGCCGTAGAGTGCCGCCACCATGAGGGCGGCGAGCGCCACGAAGCCGCCCAGCCGTACGGCGTGCGCCCGCGGATACATGCTGTAGAGCTCGTGCATGGCCACGGCGCCGACGATGAACAGCCCTGCCGCAAAGATCAGTCCGCCCTCGAGCACCAGCACCAGCGCCACCACGATCGCCGGCAGCGCGGTCAGCGTGCGCGCGGCGGCCTCCGAGCGCTGGTTGCGCCGCGCAAAGCGCTGCGCGCGAAAGTTGCTCATCGGCCGCCGAAGCGACGGTGGCGCGCGGCGAACTGCGCCAAGGACTCCTCCAGTGCGGCGCGGCTGAAGTCCGGCCACAGCTCGTCGCGGACGACCAGCTCGGAGTAGGCGGCCTGCCAGAGCAGATAGTTCGACAGCCGCGACTCACCGGAGGTGCGGATGATCAGGTCCGGGTCGTGCATCTCGGGCGCATAGAGGTGGCGGCGAAACTCCTCCTCGGTGGTCCCCGTGAAGGACCGCGCCGCATCGACGATCTCGGCGCGCCCACCGTAGTTGAACGCCACAAACAGGGTGATGCGCGTGTTGGCGTCGGTGCGCTCCTGCGCCCAGCGCATCTGCTCCACCAGCTCGTCGGGAAGCCCCTCGGTGCGTCCGATGAAGCGGATACGAACGCCCTCGCGGTCAAGCTCGGGCGTTTCCGAGGCGATGCGCTGGCCCAGCATGGCGAGCAGCGCCTGGACCTCAACCTCAGGCCGCGACCAGTTCTCGGTTGAGAACGAGTAGACCGTCAGCTCCTTTACGCCGAGCTCCACGGCGTCGCGCAGGCGCGCGCGGACGGTGTCGGCACCGGCCATGTGGCCGTCGGTCACGGGCAGTCCGCGAGCGCGCGCCCAGCGACCGTTACCGTCGGTGATGATCGCCACGTAGCGGGCTTGTGAGGGTTGCCCTCCCATCGACTCGGACGGTGCGCGCACGAGCCGCGTCAGATCTCGAGGATCTCTGCTTCCTTGGCCTTGAGCAGATCGTCGATCTCGGCTACGCGCGAGTCGGTGAGCTTCTGCAGCGCCGTCTCGCCGCGGTGCTCGTCATCGGAGGAGACTTCGCCGTTGGTCTTGTGCTCGCGCAGTTCGCCCATCACCTCGCGACGGATATTGCGCACGGCGATGCGGCCCTCCTCGGCCAGTCCGCGGACGACCTTTACGAGCTCCGAGCGTCGCTCCTGCGTGGGCTCGGGAACCATCAGGCGGATCACTGCGCCGTCATTGGACGGGTTCAGGCCAAGGTCGGACTCGTTGATCGCCTTCTCGGTGGCGGCGATCGCGGACTTGTCGTAGGGGTGCACCGTGATCAGGCGCGCCTCCGGCGCCGAGACGGTCGCCAGCTGTTTCAGCGGCGTGGGCGCCCCGTAGTAGTCGACGACGATGCGATCCAGCAGCGCGGGGCTTGCGCGCCCTGTGCGCACGGTGGCGAACTCGTGCTGGGCCGATTCCACGGACTTGGCCATACGCGAGCCGGCGTCGTCGAGAAGCATGTCGATGACCTCACTTGACATGGCCGGCCTCCTGGGCTGTAGGCGATGAGTGTTCGTGGCCCGGCGCAGAGCCGGCGCCGTTTGACCCCGTAGGCACGGCCGTCTCAGACGCGCCGGTCGCGGGAGCGCCGGTGGCTGGCGCGCCGGCCTCCTGGGCTGCCTCGCTGGCGGAGGACGGCGAGCGCACCAGCGTGCCCACCCGTTCGCCGGCGACCAGGCGGCTGAGGTTGGATTCGTCGTCCATGTTGAAAACGCAGATGGGCATGCCGTTGTCCATGCACAGCGCCAGCGCCGTGGCGTCCATCACCCGCAGGCGGCGCTCGATCGCTTCCATGTGTGTCAGCTCGGGGATGAACTTGGCGCTCCGGTCAAGTGCGGGGTCGGCGGTATAGACGCCCTCCACATGGTTCTTTGCCATCAGGATCACGTCGGCGTGGATCTCAGCTGCGCGCAGGGCGGCGGCGGTGTCGGTGGTGAAGAACGGGTTGCCTGTGCCCGCGGCAAAGATCACCACCCGGCCCTTTTCCAGATGACGGATGGCGCGCCGGCGGATGTAGGGCTCGGCGACCTCGGCGATGCCAAGGGCGGACTGCACGCGGGTGTTGGTCCCCATGCGCTCCAGCGTGTCCTGGAGCGGCAGCGCGTTGAGCAGAGTGGCGAGCATTCCCATGTAGTCGCCGGTGGAGCGGTCCATCCCCTGGGCCTGGGCCTGGATGCCGCGGTAGATGTTGCCGGCACCGACCACGATTGCGACCTCGACGCCGGCATCGTGCACCTGGGTGACCTGGCGCGCGACCGCCTGTACGCGCTCGGGGTCGGTGCCGTAGGGCAGCGTCCCCATCAGGGACTCGCCGGAGAGCTTTAGGAGGATGCGCTTGTAGACGGGAACGATGGCAGGCAGAGCGTACCTAGCCCTGGCCGATGGCGAAGCGTGCAAAGCGCCGGATGACGATGTTCTCCCCGGTCTTGGCGGACAACTCCGCGCGCAGCTGCTCGATCGTCTTGCCCTCATGGCGGTCGGCGTTGACGTGCGGCTGGGCCAGCAGCACAACCTCCTCCAGCCACTTGCCGACCTTGCCCTGCGCGGCCTGCTCGCGCCGGTCTGCGGGCACGCTGTCGGGCAGCTGGCTTTCGGCGATCTGGAGCTCCGAGGCGCGTACGTCGGCGGGGATCTCATCCTCGGAGACGTATTGGGGGGCGGCGGCGGCGATGTGCGCGGCCACGCCCTTGGCGAACTCCACGAACTCGTCGTTGCGCGCCACGAAGTCGGTGTTGCAGTCGATCTCCACGAGCACGCCGACGCGGCCGTTGTGATGGATGTACCCCTGCACGGTGCCCTCGGAGGCCTCGCGGCCTGCGAGCTTGGCTGCGCCGGCTATCCCCTTCTCGCGCAACCAGGTGGCGGCGGCGTCGATGTCGCCATCGGCCTCCTGGAGAGCGCGCTTGCAGTCCATCATCCCCGCGCCGGTCATGTCGCGCAGGGCTTTTACGTCGCTGGCGGTGACCTCGGTCATGCCGCGCCC
>CAJCIJ010000181.1 GCA_903970315.1 Actinomycetota bacterium | reverse complement strand
CATCCGGCACATCCTGGTGCGCCACGAGGCCGGCGGGGGACATGCCGCCGAGGGGTACGCCAAGGCCACCGGGAAAGTCGGCGTGGCCTTTGCCACCAGCGGCCCCGGCGCCACCAACCTGGTCACGCCCATCTGCGACGCGATGATGGACTCCGTCCCCGTGGTGTTCATCACGGGGCAGGTGCGCACCGACCTGCTGGGCACCGACGGCTTCCAGGAGGCCGACACGCTGGGCATCACGCTGCCCATCGTCAAGCACTCTTTCATGGTCCAGCACCCGCTGGAGATCCCTCGTGCGATCCACGAGGCTTTCTACCTTGCGCGCATCGGCCGGCCCGGCCCGGTGCTCGTCGACGTGCCCGTCGATCTGTCGCGCGCCGAGATTCCCTATGAACCGGTGACCGACGTACGCCTGCCCGGCTACCAGCCGACGTTCGACGGCAACCAGAAGCAGATTCGCCAGGCCGCCAAGGCCCTGGCAGCGGCACAACGTCCAGTGCTGTACGTCGGCGGCGGCGTGGTCGCCTCCGAGGGCTCAGCCGAGCTGCGCGAGCTGGCCATCAGCGGCCACTTCCCGGTGACCACCACGGTCATGGGCCTGGGCACTTTCCCCGCGCCGCACCCGCAGTGGCTGGGGATGCTCGGGATGCACGGCACCCGTACCGCCAACTACGCGATGGACGAGGCCGATCTGATCTGTGCCATCGGCGCGCGATTTGACGACCGCATCACCGGCAAGCTCTCGGAGTTTGCGCCGCACGCCAAGTTCATCCACATCGACATCGACCCCGCCGAGATCTCAAAGAACGTGCCCGCGCACATACCAATCGTGGGCGATGCCAAGAGCGTGCTCGCCAAGTTGGCAGTGGAGTACCGCGCGCTGGCCGCCGACCCGGCGCGGCTGGACGACTGGTGGGCGCGCATCCATGCCTGGCAGGCGCAGTGGCCGCTTCGCTACGAGGACAGCCAGGACGCCGAGATCAAGCCCCAGTTCATGATCCAGGCCCTGTGCGAGGCCACCGGTGGCGAGGCGATCATCACCTCCGACGTCGGCCAGCACCAGATGTGGGCTGCCCAGTACTACGACTTCCCCGAGCCGCGCCGCTGGATCAACTCCGGTGGCCTCGGAACGATGGGGTTTGGCCTGCCGTCGGCGATGGGCGCCGCAGTGGGCTGCCCCGACCGGCTGGTGTGCTGCGTCGCGGGCGACGGGTCGGTGCAGATGAACATGCAGGAGCTGGCCACCTGCGCCCAGGAGCAGATCCCGATCAAGGTCTTCATCATGAACAACGGCTACCTGGGCATGGTCCGTCAGTGGCAGGAGCTGTTCTGGGAGAAGCGCTACAGCCACGTCGACATGGGCGAGTTCCCGGACTTCGTCAAGGTCGCCGAGGCATACGGCGCCACCGGCATGCGCTTCCAGGACAAGGGCACGCTGGTCGAGGACATGCGGCGCGCCATCGCGACGCCGGGCCCAGTGCTCGTGGACGTCCGCGTGACGCGCGAGGAGAACACCTACCCGATGATCCCCGCGGGCAAGGCTGCGCGCGAAATGGAGGGATGATGGGCGAACCGGGCACGAGCACCCCGCTGAGCCTGGAGGAGCTGCAGGCGGCAGGCAGCCTGCGCACGGGGCGCAAGCACACCCTTTCGATCCTGGTCGAGAACAAGGCCGGCGTACTCACACGGATCGCCGGGCTGTTCGCGCGGCGCGGCTTCAACATCGACACGCTCACGGTCGGTCCCACCGACGATCCCGCGCTGTCTCGTGTCACGCTGACCCTGGACGGCGCGCTGCATCCCATGGATCAGGTGACGAAGCAGTTGCACAAGCTGATCAACGTCCTGAAGATTCGCGATCTGGAGCCGTCGGAGACCGTGGCGCGCGAGCTTGCGCTGTTCAAAGTCGCCGTCGACGGCCCACAGCGTGGCGAACTGATGCAGGTCGCAGAGATATTCCGCTCAAAGGTCGTCGACGTGGACAAGCGCTCGGTGGTCATCGAGGTGACCGGCACCACCGAGAAGGTTGAGGCCTTCGAGCGCATGGTCCGCCCGTTCGGGCTGATCGAGATGATGCGCACCGGGGAGATCGCCATCTCCCGCGGTCGCCAGGAGACTTGACCGCACAGGACCGCCCGATGGGCGCGCAGGCCGCCGCCGGCGCGGCGTCCGCGACCGACGACGATCTGAGCCCCACCCTCGGCGGGCTGGGCCACGCTGATTTGGAGCCCGCGCTGGCGCGTGTGGTCGCCGATGCGCTGCGTCGAGCCCGGCGGACGGGGTCCGGCGTGCTGGCCTGGCATTCCTGGGCTGCCGGCGCGGCGATTGACCCGACCGCCGTGGCCTGCGCGTCGCGGAGGCCGGGGGAGCCGTGGTTCTGCTTCGAGCAGCCCGATCACGGCGCAGCAGCCCTGGCGGCACTCGGCGCCGCCGCGGAGATCTCGGCGGCGGGACCTGACCGCTTCGCCTCCGTCGGCGCACGCTGGCTGGCTATGGCCGCGCAGGCTGTCGCCAGCGGGCCCCTTGGACCGCTTGCGGTCGGCGGCTTCGCCTTCTCGCCCGACGGTGCCGCAGCCCCGGTCTGGTCGGGCTTTGCACCCGCTTCGCTGACCGTGCCCGAGGTGGCGATCAGCCGCCGCGAGGGCCAGACCACCGTGGGTCTCTGCGCGACAGTCAGCCCCGATGACATCGCCGAGCAGGTGGTCGAGCGGATGGTCGGGCGCGTGGCGCAGCTGCGCCAGCGGGCACTGCCTCTGTTTGATCCGTCTCCCACTGGCCGGTACCACGTCGCCAGCGCGATGCCACCTGAGCACTTCGAGCAGGCCGTCGCCAGGGCGCGCGAGCTGATCGCCGACGGCGCCCTGGAGAAGATCGTCCTGGCCCGCGAGGTCCAGGTGCACGCACCTCGACCGCACGACCCGGCAGCAGTGCTCGGGGCGCTTCGTCAGGCGTTCCCATCCTGTTTTGTCGTCTGTGTTGGCCGCGGCGAGGCGGCACTCGTGGCGGCCAGCCCGGAGCTTCTGGTCCGCCGTGAGGGGCAACGCGTCTCGACGATGGCGCTGGCGGGCTCGACCCGGCGCAGCGCCGATCCCGCCGTCGACGACCATCTCGGCGAGCAGCTGATGCGCTCGGCCAAGGACCGCGAAGAGCACACCATCGTGGTGTCGCGCATCGAACACGCCCTCAAACCACACGCTGTCTGGATCGCGGCGACGCCCGAGCCCGTCCTGGTGCGGGTGGCCAATATCCAGCACCTGGCGACACCGATCCGGGCGCAGCTTGCCAGCCCGCAGGACGTCATCAGCCTCGTGGCGCTGTTGCACCCGACGCCCGCCGTCGGCGGGCAACCCAGCGAGCCCGCGCTCGCGTTGATTCCTGCGCTCGAGGGCCTTGACCGCGGCTGGTATGCAGGGCCTGTGGGATGGGTCGACGGCACCGGCGACGGTGAGCTGTGCGTCGCGCTGCGGTGCGCTCTGCTGCGCGGGGCCAGCGCCCACCTCTATGCCGGCGTGGGGGTCGTGCGCGACTCCGACCCGGCAGCCGAGCTGGCCGAGACCGAGGTCAAGCTCGGGGCCCTGCTGCCACTGCTGAGCGCCTAGGTGCCACAAGCGGTGGTCTTTTGACGGTGGAACGCGCGCTTGTCACCGGGGCCTCCGGCTACGTGGGCAACCTGCTGGTGCGCGGGCTGCAAGCGCTCGGCCAACCGGTCGGGTGCGTCGCGCGCGACCCCAGTCGGGTCAGCTTCGATCCCACCGTAACGGTACATCGCGCCGACATGCTGGACCCCACCTCGCTGAGCGCCATCGACGACCACTACACAACGGCGTACTACCTCGTCCACTCGATGGGTCGTGGCGGCGACGCCGACTACGAGCAACGCGACGCGGTTGCGGCGTCGAACTTCGCCGGCTTCGCGCTCGCCGCCGGCATCGAGCGGGTCGTCTACCTCGGTGGCCTCGGCGACCGTCCCCAATCCAAGCACCTGCGCTCACGGCTGCGCGTCGGCGAGATCCTGCGCGACGAGGGACCCCCGCTGACCTGGTTTCGCGCCGGCATGGTGGTGGGAGCCGGATCGGAGAGCTACCGCACGCTGCGCTCGCTGGTCGAGCGCCTGCCGGTGATGCTCGCGCCCTCCTGGCTTGCCACACCCACCCAGGCGATTGCCATCGGCGACGTGCTGCGCTACCTCATCGAGGCCCCCGGCATAGCCGCGACGAGCTCTCGCGAGATCCAGATCGGATCTGCCGAGATACTCACCTACGGGAGGATGCTTGACCAGATGGCCCAGGCGCTGGGACTGCGCCGCCGCCCGCGTATCCCCGTGCCGCTGCTGACGCCGTGGCTCTCGTCGCACTGGATCGGGCTCGTAACACCCGTGGACGCCGGCGTCGCGAGGCCTTTGATCGAGGGTCTCTCGACCGATACGACCATCACCGACTCGTCCGGGATGGCGTTGTTTGACATCGCACCCAGATCCTTCGCGCAGGCTCTGCGCGAGGCCATCGCCGAGGACCGAGCCGGCCTACCGCTGCCGTAGCGCCGCCGCGCTTGCCTCCCAGACCGCTTCGTGGATGGTGCGGTTGGACTCGCGCTCGGTGGCAACCTCGATGATTGAGGACCGCCCGGCGGCAAACGCCCGCTCCAGCGCCGCGCGGAAGCCCTGGACGTCTGCGAC
>CAJCIJ010000180.1 GCA_903970315.1 Actinomycetota bacterium | reverse complement strand
TAGAAGTCCGATGCTCTATCCAGCTGAGCTACGGGGGCCTGGGGCCATATTGGCGCATCGACCGGCGCCTGCCCAGCCCCCGCCGGCGCGGCTCTCAGGGCGTCCTTAAGCCCCGCTTGATCGAAACCTAGTAGAAATATGCACATGAGCCCCGGGGAGGAGCAGAAGGCCACGCGCAAGGAACGCCGCGAGCAGGCGCGCGCCGATCGCAAGGCGCTGGAAGCACAGCACAGCGAGATGCAGGCGCGACGCAAGCGCTTGGCGCAGCTCGGTGGAGCGATCGTGGCCGCCGTGATCGTGATCGCAGTGGTCGTCGCCGTCACCAGCTCCGGCGGCAAGAGCCACATCGCCAAGCCTGGGACCAAGCCAGCGATCCAGGCGGTCGCCGAAGTGAACTCGCTCCTGACGGGCATTCACCAGGAAGGCGACGCCCTGGGCGACCCCAAGGCACCTGTGACGCTCCAGTATTTCGGCGACCTGGAGTGCCCAATCTGCCGCGAATTCACGCTCGGTGCACTGCCCAGCCTGATCGCCAAGGAGGTGCGCGCCGACAGGCTGCGCATCGAATACCACTCCATGGAGACCGCCACGCGCGAACCGTCTGTCTTCCGTGAGCAGCAGTCCGCAGCACTTGCCGCTGGCAAGCAGAACCTAATGTGGTACTACATCGAGCTCTTCTACCACCAGCAGGGCGCTGAGGACACCGGCTATGTCACGCCCGCCTACCTGCTGGAACGCGCCGAGCAGGTGCCCGGCCTAAAGATCTCAAAGTGGGAAGAAGAACGCCACAACCCAGCCTTCGAAACGGTGCTGGAAAAGGACGCCGAAGAAACGGGCCGGCGCGGCTTCACCGGCACCCCGTCCTTCCTGCTCGGCAAGACCGGGGGCGAACTGAGCGTCTTCTCAGCCCCCTCGCTGACCGAAGCCGGCGCATTCGAAGCCGCTATCACCAGCCTCATCAAGAAGTAGCGGTCCCATGGCGCACGGGGCGGTCAAGCGCGTGTTGATCGGCCTCGCCGTAATTGGCCTGGGCGTCGCCAGCTACCTCACCTATGTCCACTACTCCGGCATCCGGCCGGAGTGCTCCAGGGGCTTCAACTGCTACGCCGTCCAGACGTCTGCCTACTCCAAGGTCCTTGGCATACCCGTTGCGGTCATCGGCCTGATCGGCTACTTCTCGATCCTCGCCTCCCTGCTTGCCCCCGAGCGCGAGAGTACGCGCATGGCGACCGCCGCCATGACCGTGATCGGCTTCGCATTCTCGGCCTACCTGACCTACCGCGAGGCGTTCTCGCTAGAACAGTATTGCGAGTGGTGCCTGTCAAGCGCGGTCATAATGACCCTGCTGGCCTGCCTGTCCACGTGGCGGTTTTTGCGAGTCTCGCCGCAGTCGGCATAGCGACCTTCCGCTCCCCCGCCACCGGGACAATCGGCGCCCCGCCAACGCCGCGGCTGACGCCTGACCCGGGTGTACAGTGTCAGCAGGTACCCATCGGTGCCGTAGCGTCGGATAAGCGGGCACACACATGCGACCACAGGCTCGCTCACATAGCGCCGCTCAATGGGTAGACGAACATCGTGGCTAGCCCAATCGACGCAAAGTCAGACCCCCATTCTGGGACGATGACGGATGGACCTGGGCAGGACTCTGCTGAGCTTGAGAGTTGGGGCACCCCCCGGGGCGAGGCTGCTGCACCCGGCACTGATGAGATGGCGCTGCTGTTCGAGCTGGCCGGCGACCTCCTGGCCACGCTGGATGGCGACGGCCGCTTGGGCCTGCTCAATCCCGCATGGGAGACGCACCTTGGGTGGAGTGTCGATGAGCTGCGCGGGCAGCCGATCGAGCGGTGGGTACACCCGGACGACCTGGAGCGCACGCGAACGCAACTGCACGTGCCCGACCACGAGGGCGCCCGCTTCGCGGACTTCGCCAACCGGCTGCGCCACAAGGACGGGTCCTGGCGCTGGCTGCTTTGGAATGGGCGCTACCAGCAGGGCGCCTGGCACGCGACGGCCCGTGACATCACCGACTCCATGCAGCTGCAGCGCCAGGCGCTGCACGATCCCCTGACGAGGCTCCCCAACCGCCTCCTGCTGATGGACCGCGCGCGCCAGGCGCTGGCACGCCTGCACCGCGGGCGCACACCCGTGGCGATTCTGTTCATCGACCTGGACCGCTTCAAGGCGATCAACGACACCCTGGGCCACGCCGCTGGGGACGAGCTGCTGATCCTGGTTGCCCAACGTCTACGCGAGGTCCTGCGCGACAGCGACACGATTGCGCGCCTGGGCGGCGACGAGTTCGTGATCCTCGCCGAGGACCTCGAGGGCGACGCCGAGGCGATTGCGGTGGCCGAACGCGTGCTGCACGCCCTGGAGGAACCCTTCCGGCTCGCCGGCGCCGACATCTCGATGCGCGCCAGCGTCGGTGTCTCGGTCGCCCACGACCCCTCCACCAACGCCGAGGATCTGCTCAGCGAGGCCGACGTGGCGATGTACCGCGCCAAAGGCAGCGGTGGCCACGACCTGGAGCTCTTTGACGAGAGCCTGCGCCGGCAGATCGCCGAGCGCCTGGACATCGATGACCGCCTGCGCCATGCGCTGCCGCGGCAGGAGCTGCATGTCGCCTATCAGCCCCAACTTCGTCTCGACGGCCGCGGCCGGGTCGGCTGGGAGGCACTCGTGCGATGGCACCCACACGGAGCCCTACAGGTCGAGCCGTCGGAGTTTCTTCCGCTCGCCGAAGAGAGCCGGCTGATCGTGTCGCTGGGCGAGTGGGTGCTCCAGTCGGCATGCGCCCAGGCCGCCGCGTGGCTACGCCGTGAGCGCATGCGGCTGACCGTTTCGGTCAATCTCTCGGCGCGCGAGCTTGCCGAGGGCGACGTCACCGAGCGCGTACGCGCCGCTCTGCAGTCCAGCGGACTGCCCGCCAGTGCCCTGTGCATCGAGGTCTCCGAGCAGGCTGCCATCGACCACATCGACAGCGCGCGTAACGCGTTTGAGGGGCTCAAGCGCCTGGGCGTGCACACGGCGCTTGACAACTTCGGCGCAGGCAGCGCCTCGCTCACTCTTCCAGGACTGCTGCCCGTGGACATGCTCAAGCTCGACCGCACCCTGATCGAGGGCCTTGACCACGACAGGCATAAGCGCGCCGTGGCCAACGCCATGGTGTCGCTGGCGCGCGATACCCGCCTGCGACTGGTGGCCATGGGCATCGAGTCCGAGCGCCAGCTGAAGCTGGTGCGAAAGCTCGGCTGCCCAGTCGGGCAGGGTTTCCTGCTGGCGCCGCCGCAAGTGCCCGTATAGGCTCGCCGGCGCCGTGAACGACCAGCACGCCATGGACCCCCCGGCGACGATCCAGCAGCACGCCGCCATCGAGGCGCAGAAGCGCGCCGCCGCGAAGGCCGCATCGGAGCTTGTTGCCGATGGCATGTACGTGGGACTGGGCACGGGCTCCACGGTCGCTTACCTGCTGCCCGAGTTGGCCCAGCGTTCGCTCCGTGACATGCGCTACGCAGCGACCTCCCCCGCCACTGCACATGCGGCCACCTCCCTTGGCCTGCCCGTGGAGGATCTCGACGACATGGGCGGAGCGCTGGACATTGCCATCGACGGCGCCGACCAGGTTGACCCTGACTGCTGGCTGATCAAAGGCGGCGGGGCGGCGCACACGCGTGAGAAGGTGATCGCGACAGCGGCCCGGCGATTTGTGGTAATCGCCTCCTCCGACAAGTCGGTCGCGGCGCTGAGCGCGCCGGTACCCCTGGAGATCCTCCGCTTCGGGGCCGCCTGGACACTTGCTGCGCTTGCTCCCGCCAAGCTCCGCGACTGCCCGCCGAGCCCTGACGGCAACCTCATCGGCGACTACCTGGGCGCTATCGGGGAGCCCCCCATCCTGAGCGCCCGCCTGTCGGAAACGGCCGGCGTGGTCGAGCACGGCCTGTTCGGCCCGGAGCTGGTCTCCGACGTGCTGATTGCCGGCCCAAACGGCGTAGACCACCGTCGCGGCGCAAAGGCGCCACCGTGAGCCCTGCCTGACGCCGGGCAGAGTGCGTCCTCCAGAGCGGCCGACACAAACGGCCGTATGAACTGCCGCGTCGTATCCATCTGAGCGCAACGGACACGCCATGCTGAAGCTGATCGCCCTGATAATCCCCCTGGGCTTGGACTCCTTCGCGGTGGCCGCCGCGCTTGGGGCCACGGGCGTCAGCGGCCGCGACGGCGCCAAAATCAGCATCCTGTTCGGCGTCTTTGAGGCGGTCATGCCGCTGATCGGATTCGCCCTTGGGGCACCCGTGGGTCATGCCGTAGGCAACGCCGGCAACTACGCCGCCACTGCCATCCTGATCGCCCTGGGAGCGTGGATGGTCCGCGGCGAGGACGATCCCGAGCGCCTCGCCAAGCTCACCCGGCCGACGGGGCTGTGGGCCGTGATGCTGGGCCTGAGCATCAGCATCGACGAGCTGGTGATCGGCTTTACGCTCGGTCTGCTGCGCGGGCCCGTGCTCCCCGTGGCCGCCGCCGTGGGGGTCCAGGCGGCGATCTTCTCCCAGCTTGGCCTGCGCTTGGGCGCCAGGTTGGGCGCGCGCGTCCGCCAGGACGCGCAGCGCCTGGCAGGCGTGGGCCTTGCCGTGCTCGGCGTGGCGTTGCTGGTCGAGCGCTTGGCCTGACCCGGCGTCCGGCGCCGAGACGCCGCCCGAGACGCCTCAGGCGCGACAGCGCGGGCTCAGCGGGATGGCCGCCGACCCGGTCGCGATTGGCGGCGGATCCACCTTGCACCATGTCAGACGGCGCGTATGTTCTTCGGCTACGGCGAGGAACGGGTAGGCGATGCCCGCGCTGGTGACCGTGCACCGGAACGGGATGCGGCCCGCGCTCGCGGCGCCCGAGGTCGCGCACCTCACGCTCTGCAGCGGGCCCGTCAGCTGGCTTGTGGCGATCCGGTTGTCAACGTCGCCTGTGATCGCCTGGCGCAGCGCCGCCGACACCGGCACACGCCCAGTCAGGGTGGCCACGTGGGGGAACTGATCCTCTTCGATGACGATCTGGGCCTCGCGGTTTGCCTCGGCTTCGGCCTTGGCTTCAGAGGGCGTGGTCACGCCGTTGCCGCCGCCCCCGCTACGGACCACGAGGACGATCACGGCGATCACGACTGCGTAGCCGACAACCGTGATCAGCCAGCGGCTCCACAGTGGCAGCGCGCGGAACCGACCGCGAGGGCCGGACTTCACGGGCAACTCTCCGCGCAAAAGGTCGCCTGAGCCTGCTTGGGTCTACGGCCGTCCATCGCCCCTTGCCTGCCCTCCAACCGCATCGAGGCTCCCTTCCGGCGTGACGGACCCGACTCTCCAACATGGCTGCTCTCGTACTTCAATGCCCCGCAGTGTACGGCGCGCCGCGCGCTGGATCAGCCCGCAGTGATCGTCTTCCCGACGGTCAACGGCTCTTTTCGCGAGTGCCTGGTCTTGCCCGTTCCGGTGGTGAGCGTCAGCGTGTAACGGCCTGCGGGCAGCACTTGCGAGGCGTGCAACATGAGCTTTCCGGCACGCAGCGAACCGGTCGCGTAGAGGTGCCCGGAGCGCGACACGCGCGCAATGGCAGCGGTCGCTGTAAAGCGCTGCGGCGACGAGGACAGCCGCGTGGTGCACTTCTGCACAGCCTTCTTCTTGCCCTTGACCTTCTCGGTCACGGTGCTGCATGTCACGATCTCGATCTCCCCGGCAGGACCCTGCGGACCCGCTGGGCCGACAGCGCCCGTAACGCCCGCGACCCCTTGAGAGCCCCGTTCATTGGCGGCGCCCTGCGAGCCGGTCGCGCCGGTGATTCCCGTGGCGCCCGTGGAGCCAGTCGTCCCTGTAGCGCCAGCGGAGCCGGTGGCCCCGGTAATTCCTGTGGCGCCCGTGGAGCCAGTCGCCCCTGAGGCACCGGTGGAGCCGCTAGCGCCGGTGGAGCCTGTAACGCCGGACGAGCCCGTTGAACCGGTGGAGCCGGTTGCACCCGACGCGCCGGTGGTGCCGGTGGGGCCGGTCGCTCCCGTGGCACCGCTAGTGCCGGTTGTGCCCTTTTTGCCTTCCGTGCCTTCGGGACCGGTGGCGCCGGTTGAGCCCGAGGGTCCTGTCGGACCACCAAGTGGGCCGGTACTGCCTGTGG
>CAJCIJ010000179.1 GCA_903970315.1 Actinomycetota bacterium | reverse complement strand
GCTGCCATCCCAGGGGCGCAACTGCACGTGCTGGCCGCCACCGGGCACCTGCCCCAGTGGGAGACCCCCCACCACGTGCTCACCGTCGCCCAGAACTTCATCGCCGACGCGGCCCCCGGAACTGACAACGACTCGGTCTGGAGTGCCGAGTACGTGGCCGAGACCGACCTTGATCCGACCGCAGTGTGGGCCGCATTGCGCGATCTCTATACCGGGACCAAGCTCACCGAGCGCAGCGACAGCATCGAGATCCACGGCCCGCTCGCCGCCGGCACCCGTCTGTCGGTACATCCGCAGGGCACCGACTTCACCGTGGAATGCGAGATCGTCGAGTTCGCCGAAAATGAACGGTTCGGATACATGTCCGTATTGGGCGGTCAACGGCTGCTCAGCCGGCACACGCTGCAGGACGCTAAGGGCACCGTCACCATCGTGGCCCACTATCAGGAGATCGCCGGGCCGGGCGTCGCGCAGACGGGCCCTGAGCTCGGCGCGCGGATCGCCGCGGACACCCCAGAGGCAATGGCCGACCTGCTAGACGCAGCCCGCTGGCGCGCGAGCAGCGCTCGCTGAGCTCGACGCTACGCTTTCGGCGCCTCGCTCAAGCTGAACGGTGGCGATCTCCTCTCGCGCCTTGCGGTCGGCGCGTATCACAGCAGCCGACGAGCGGATTCACTTTAAGGAGCAAGGACGCGAGCACCGTCTGCAAGGCAAGCAATGCTCCCGTCGATGTGGCACCCGGTTGTTCTCGACGCGTCCAGCCCCGTTGCGGTCAGACAAACGCTCGCGGAGCGATTCACGGGTTTTCCGCCGGTGATCAGTCGCGGTACGCTTGTCCGGATGGCGGCGCTTGACGTTACGTTGGTCGGTGGCCCCACGGCCCTCTTGCGATACGGCGGACTGCGGTGGCTGACTGATCCGGCGCTGTCGCCGCCGGGCGAGTACTCCGGCCTGACCAAGACCACGGGGCCCGCGGTCGAGCCCGATGACCTCGAGCCGGTAGACGTCGTGTTGCTCTCCCACGATCACCACAGTGACAACCTCGACCCTGCCGGCCGTGAGTTTTTGGCCCGCGCAGGACGGGTCTTGACCACCGCTGCGGGTGCCGTGCGCTTGGGCGGCAACGCGGTCGGCATGGAACCGTGGTCCTCCGCCGAGCTCACGGGTGCCGAGGGTGCGCACGTGACCGTGACCGCGGTGCCGGCACAGCACGGTCCGGACGGCAGCGACGCGATCATGGGACCCGTGATCGGCTTTGTGCTTGCCGCGTCAGACCTCGAAACGGTCTATGTGTCCGGGGACAACGCGTCGCTCGATGTCGTGCGTTCAATTGCCCAGCGTGTTGGCCCGGTCGACATCGCCGTCCTGCACGCCGGCGCCGTGCAGCGCCCGCAGGAGCTTGATTGCAACTACCTCACGCTCTCCAGCGACCACGCCGCTGAAGCCGCCAAGATCTTGGACGCCGCGGCCGTCATCCCGGTGCACTTCGAAGGCTGGACGCATTTCACCCAAGGCGCCCCCCAGCTACGCGCCGCCTTCGCCGGCAACGGCGTCAAAGATCGTCTGAGACTGCTGGAACCCGGGTCGACCGCCGCTCTTTGACAGCGGGCCGCCGGCGACGGCCCCGGCAACCAGCTGACGTTCGCTTGATCCGCCGGACCGGACCGAGTCCGGCGAGTGCTTGTCACGAACTTGAGCGTCCGCGGCGACAACTCCTGAGGATGGAGATCGCGTGAACGCGAACGGCGGCGTCGCGTCTCAGCGCGCGGTCGCCCGCATTCCCATCCGAGCGGCCTCCATGCGCAATCCGCGCGTCGGTAAGCAAAAGACAGACCTTCGGCAGAAAGCCGGTGCGTGAACGCTGGAGTCTCAGACGCCGATCGATGGTCGCGGGCTCCGGCTGCGTTGAGCAGCCCATACCGCAACTTGCGCGGTCGCAGTCCGTTGGCCGTGATATGCCGCGTTTCATAATCAGGCGTCGTCGGGGTTGGCTGTCCGTGATCGCCCTACTGGTTTTCGCCGTAGCGTTTGGGAGCGTCGGGCAGGTGGCCGGTGCGGCTTCCGCTCCGCATGGGGCGCTGATGGCGTTGACGAGCGCCGGCTCGTGCGTGGGCGGGCCAGGGTGCGCACCGTTGCGAGGCTTTGTCGAAGATCCCGGTGCCGCCACCGGTCAGGCCACGGGTGTGAGCTACTCGCTTCTGCAGCTGACGGCTGCGGGTGGTGGTCGGACCCTGTACGTCACCGGTGGGGTCTCCGTCCCGTGGGCGATCGCGGTCCTCAGCCGCGACCCGAGCACGGGCGCGATCTCGCAGCTGCCTGGCAAACAGGGGTGTATCACTGACCACCCGGAGCAGGGCTGCGCGTTCGCGTCCCCCGGACCGCACATCAATGATCTCGTGATCTCTCCTGACGGCCAGCGAGTCGCCGTCGAGAGCTTCAAGGACGGTAGGGAGGCCTATGAGCTGTTCTCGCGCAGTTCCGCTACCGGGACGCTGCACCGTTTGGGGCGATGGCGCAGCTGCGCCGCGCTCATCGATGGGGCGTGCGGCCGGATCCGCGGTCTGCGGATCAACAACGAGATGTCGCTGCTGACCAACGCCCCGTACCGCTCGTACCCGTTGGACTCGCGCACCCGGATCATCGCCGGCCACGAGGCTGGCTCGTCCGACGGGGAGGGCATCGCGATCCAGCGCCGC
>CAJCIJ010000178.1 GCA_903970315.1 Actinomycetota bacterium | reverse complement strand
GCAGGTGCCACTGGAGCCGCTGGAAACAATGGAGCCACGGGTGCCACGGGTCTCACCGGCGTAACGGGGGCAACAGGCGCCGCTGGCGCAACCGGGCCGACCGGGGCAGCTGGAACTAATGGGAGCAATGGTGCCGCAGGTGCCACTGGAGCCGCCGGAAGTAACGGCGCAACGGGCCCGACCGGAGCAGCTGGCAGCGACGGAGCAACGGGTGCGGCTGGCGCTACGGGCGCCAAGGGCGCCACAGGCGAAGCCGGCCCGACAGGCACGAAGGGCGCTACGGGAGAAGCCGGGCCCAAGGGCTCGACCGGTGCAGCTGGTGCCACGGGGCTCACCGGCGTGACGGGAGCCACAGGCGCCGCTGGCGCAACCGGCCCGACCGGAGCCGCTGGGAGCAATGGATCCAACGGTGCAACGGGTGCAACCGGCCCGACTGGGGCCAATGGCACCAACGGGACCAACGGTGCACAGGGCGCAACTGGGGCCGCCGGAAGCAATGGCGCCACTGGCGTCACCGGCGTGACCGGAGCCACTGGCGCCGCGGGCGCAACCGGCCCGACCGGAGCCGCTGGATCCAACGGAAGCAATGGCACCAATGGCGCCACGGGTGCGACTGGGGCCGCTGGGACCAACGGCACAACGGGCCCAACTGGAGCTGCCGGGGCTAACGGAGCCACTGGCGCCGCCGGAAGCAATGGCGCCGCTGGCGCAACAGGCGCGACGGGCCTCACCGGCGTGACCGGAGCCACTGGCGCCGCTGGCGCAACCGGCCCGACCGGAGCCGCTGGGAGCAATGGATCCAACGGTGCAACGGGTGCAACCGGCCCGACTGGGGCCAATGGCACCAACGGGACCAACGGTGCACAGGGCGCCACTGGCGCCGCCGGAAGCAATGGCGCCGCGGGCGCAACAGGCGCGACGGGCCTCACCGGCGTGACCGGAGCCACGGGTGCGGCTGGCGCAACCGGCCCGACCGGAGCCACTGGCGCCGCTGGCGCAACCGGCCCGACCGGAGCCGCTGGGAGCAACGGCGCAGCGGGTGCCACTGGCGCAGCCGGCAGTAACGGCGCAACCGGTGCCACAGGCCTCACCGGCGTGACCGGAGCGACGGGCGCCGCTGGCGCAACTGGCCCGACGGGCGCCAAGGGCGCTACAGGCGAAGCCGGCCCGACAGGTACCAAGGGCGCTACGGGAGAAACCGGCCCCAAGGGCTCGACCGGTCCGACCGGGTCGGGCGCAACCGGCGCGACAGGCGCCACTGGGTCGGCGGCGCCGACGGTCGTGGTGTCGGCGACAGCAAAGGAGGTGGCCACCGTCCAGTGCCCCGCCGGCGACATCCTGACTGGAGGCGGCGGGCGCAACAGCACGGGCGAAACGCTTGAGGACCACTACACCATGTCTGCCCCAATCAATGCCGCCGGAGAAGTCGTCACCAGCGGCGCGGCCACGGGCTGGAAGTTCGAAAACTCGAACGACAACAACACGGTGACCGTCTTCGCGATCTGCGCCACGTAGCCATCGCGAGGAGGGTCGAGGGATGGGCCGGCCTGCGGGATTGCGCCCCGACCGGTAAGCCGCGATTCAGCCGCCGAGCGCGTGAGCCCCGATGTCCGCGTCGAGGGTGCCCTGTGATGAGTACTGGCCGATGTGGACGTAATCGACCTTGCCTTCTGGGTCGATGAAAATGGTCGTGGGCAGGCCCTCGATGGACGCAAGCCAGCTGAGTGCTTCGGTGGTGGTCTCGTAGCTTGGGTAACTCACTGGATGCTCTGACAGAAACGACTTCGCCGCTGAAACCGTGTCTTCGGCGTCGGCGCCCAGGAAGGCGACCTGGCGTCCGTAGTGCGCAGAGGCCGCGGCGAGCAGGGGAAACTCGATGCGACACGGCGCACACCACGACGCCCACACGTTGAGCACCACGGGGTAGCCGTGCAGATCAGCCAGGCGCTGTTTCAGGGCGGACGCCGAGCCGACGATCTCATCGCTCTGGCTGTGCAGGGCAGTAAGGACCGGTGGCGAGCCTGAGAGTGCCTGCGCCGCAGCTGCGTTGCTAACGGGGGCGGTTGGCCCGTGGGCGAGCGCCGCGCGCACGGCCTTGACCAATGCGGCGTCAGTCAGCCACCCCGAGGTCGAGACGTCGTGGTGCCAGAGGACGCTCCCGGACGCCGACACAAGCACAAACCACGGCTCGTCTTCCACCCCGTATCCATCCGCCAGGCGGCCGGAGCTGTCGATGCCGACCGGATACGAGAGCGGGAAAGTGAGCCCAGCCAAAAACCGTGGTAACGCCTGGGGCGTTGGCTCCACGCTGCCCTCGTCGAGGACCGTCAGCGCAGGCAGACCGGCGACTGCGGCGCCGCTTGCGTAGCGACCCAGGCGCGCAAGCTGGGCGCCAAGGCCTGTCACCTCGGAGTCCCAGGTGTCAAAGAACAGAAGCAGCCGCGGAGCGCCGGTGGGGCCCACTCGCTCACTGCCCCCGTCGGCCGTGGCCACTGTCGCCGTCTGCGCAGGTTCGACCGGCGCAATGCGCGCGTAGGAGAGGTTCGAGTCGACCTTCGGGTCGCCCGGCAAAAGGCTTGCGGCGTCGCGCGCCAGTATCTGCGCCTGCTGGTGAATGCCCGCGTAGGCCAATTCGGTCAGATACACCTTGGCCAGGTCTCCCTGAGGCGAGATCAGGTAGAGCGCCGGCGTGTGATCGACGGCGCCCTGTTCGACCTGGACCTCGATGTGGTACGCGTGCCAGACGCGCTTCAGCGCCGCCACAGGGCCGGTCAGGAACTGCCAAGAGTGCATCAGGTCGTGCACCTGCGAGTAGGCCCGCACGTCGGCGATCGACGTCGCGTCGGGGTTGGCGCCGACTCCAAGCAGTGCAACGTGGGAGCCCGCTGCGCCGAGCATGCCCTTGGCGTCGACCATCTCGGTGGTGGTCAACGGACACACGGTCGTGCACTCGGGGTCGTTGAACGCGAGCATCACGACCTTGCCGGTGAAGTCCGACAGCGACACTCGGCGTCCGAACTGGTCGCTGAGCGTGAACGCCGGCGCGCGACCCGACAGCGTCGTGCCGGTGTCAAGCGCGGGGTTGTCGGCCAGCTGCGCAGTGGGCGAGTCTGAAGAGCCCGACCCCGGACTCGTGAGCAGCCCCACGATGCTGACCACCGCAATCGCAAGCGCGACAAGCCCCACGGCCTGCCAGAGGGTGATTGTCATCCGCTGGCGCATCAGCGGCGCTGGAACGCTCTCAAGGGATCGTCTGTCCTACCTGCTCCCGCGAAGGCTCGCCGGTTGGGGACGAGTCGCCGGACCCTTCGGCCATTAGCCGCTCGCGCAGGTGATCTGTGGCGCCCGCCATGGCCGCACGCGACGCGCGCGCGCCACTGAGCTCGATGCCGCGGTCTTCGGCGAGGTCGATGAGCTTCTGGCGCTCCTCGTCCTGGGCGGCAAAACGCAGAAACAGCCAGCAGATCAGAACCGTGGTGAGAACAACCTGCACGGCGTCCATCACCCCGCCGGCAAGGTTCTGGTCGGAGATCGGGTTCAAGCCGCGGCGTGCGTCGGAGGCCTTGTAGATGGGGTAGAAGACCGTCTGGGCCCACAGGAACACGTTTCCGAGCACAGCGCCGAAGCAGCGCACCACCATCACGTAGCCAACCCTGCCCCAGCCCTCAAACCAGGCCGGCTTTGGCAGTGGCCCCAGCAGGGCCAGCCACAACAGCGTCCCGAACCAGAGCAGCGTTGCGTGCTCCAGGGCGTGCACCAGGTCGTGGCGGATCGCCAGCTGGTAGAGCAGCGGAATGTGCCAGGTGTAGAGGTTTAAGGCCCACAGCAGCAGCGCAATCAGGGGGTTCGTGAGCACTCGCACGGGCCGTGTGAAGCGGAAGTGCAGCAGCGGCGCGAGCATGGGACCGGTGAGCCCAAGCACGATGAACAGCGAAGCGACTTCGCCGATGATGATGTGCTGGATCATGTGCGCCAGCAGGACTTCGTCGGCGAGCGTGTCAAACGGCGGAAGCTGGACGGCCACCACGCTGAGCACGGCGCATACGAAGCACACCGCCCGCCACGGCTCCACGGGCCGACCGGCGAGCTTGAGCGTGTTGGCGCGCCGCAGGTACAGCAGCAGGTAGGCCGCCGCAGCGAGCACGGGCGGCACGAACTCGCCGAAGTGCAGCGTGGCCTCGCTTGAGGCAAGGGTCAACGGCGCGACGGGCATGGTGGGGCGCG
>CAJCIJ010000177.1 GCA_903970315.1 Actinomycetota bacterium | reverse complement strand
GGCGGGTGGACAGGGCCTCAGCCTGGGGGTTCAGGATGCTGTGAACCTGGGCTGGAAGCTTGCGCAGGTGGTCAATGGGACCTCCCCGGAAGGCCTCCTGGACACCTACCACGACGAGCGCCACCCGGTGGCCGCGCGCGCCCTCCAACACACGATGGCGCAGACTGCACTCCAAGGCGGAGACGAGCGCATCAAGGCTCTTGCCGGTGTGGTGTCGGAACTGGCGACCATGGACGAGCCGCGCAAACGGCTCGCTGGACTGGTGTCGGGGCTGGACATCCACTACGACCTCGGCGACGGCCACCCGCTGGTGGGGCGTCGCATGCCAGACCTGGACCTCACCACCGCGGCGGGCCCCACGCGGGTCTTCCAGCTGCTGCACGCCGCCAGACCGGTGCTCCTGAACCTCGGTGGGCCAGGCACCTTCGACATAACGCCATGGGCCGACCGCGTGACGCTCGTCGATGGCGCATACGACGGCCTGTGGGAGTTACCGGTGCTTGGCACGGTGGACGCCCCAACTGCCGTACTGATCCGCCCCGACGGCTACGTCGCCTGGGTCGCAGACGGAGCCCAAGCCGGCGTGCCTGGCGACAACGGAACCCAGGCCGGCCTACCGGAAGCGCTCACCAGGTGGTTTGGACCGGCCGCGAAGCCTTAGCTGAGCGGTGCGGCGTGCTCAGGGCGCCGCGGCTCAGATCAACGACGGGCCAGCCGGCGTCCGCTCTCGGTGTTGGGCGGCGTGTAGTTGAGCTCGAAGTGGTGGTAGAGGGCGGACTCGTCGTCTTGCGAGAGCTCCTCACCGTGCTCCTGGATGTTGGGAGCGGACTCGATCTGCTCCTTGGTCACTGCGACCTGCAAATCGTCGGGGCCGATCTTGATCCCGCCGAGGGGCACGAAGGTCAGGTGGCGGCCGATGAAGCCTTCCTTGACCGTGGCGAACTGCGGCTCGTCGTTCTCGATGTCGACGTAGACGTCCTGCAGCTTGCCGATCTTGTCGCCGGCAGAGTCACGCAGCATCCTGCCGTGCCATTCGGCGACGCTCCACTTGGCGTCGGGTTGGCTCTCGGCGGCGTCCTGGCGATCGGTGACGGCGTCCTGCTCGTTGTCGGTGGGGTTGGGCTGATCGGTACTGGGGTCCTGTGGGTCGGTGGTCATCTCAAAGCCTCCGTATCTGCCGTCACATGACGGCTCTTACCACTGTAGAAGTACCTAGCTTGGGCTCCGCTGACACGCAAGTGGCGCTGCGAACAGGAGCACCTGCGGTGACGCGACGCTGTCGCCGTCTACCCAGAGGTGTAGTCGACGTCCCCGGCGCTGTCGGTCTGGCGCACGGAGAAGGGCGTCCTGAAGGGAACTCGGCTGGCGCCGTGGCGGACGCTGCCGGTCGCCCAGCAGGTGAAGGTGTTCCCTTTGGCCTGGATCACATCATGGGGGCACTGCACGCGCGCGCGAACGCGCTTCTGCGCCCGTATGGTGCGTTCGATGGACCGCGCCACCCGCCGGGTGTCAAGGGCGGCGATCACGAGTCGCCGTTCGGCGGCCACCGCGGGGCTGGCCCCGGCTGTACCTGTCAGCGACACGGTGAGCGCCACGGGCAGCTTCCTGAAGCGCGCAAGGAGGCGCTGGGCAACGCGACTGACGGGTACGACGACGGTGGCAGTCTTTCCCGGCGCCAGCGAAAACGTGGTGCTGCCGGCGGCGATGGCCTTCGTAAGGGACGGTGCGCGTTTGCGCGCCTGGACCGCGACGGCGTGGCCGTCCTTCAGACGCTCGGAGGTGCTCAGGCTGCCGACGCCCTGGCAGTCGGAGCCGTTGGGCGACTGGCACAGCAAGGTCAATGCGACCCCGCCGCCGGTCACCTGGGGTTCGTTGACCAGCCTGAGGCTCGGCGGCTCAGAATAAGGCAGCGCCTGTATGACCAGGGCACGCACGGGTGTCGTGTAGGTGATTGTGGGTTCTTCGCAGCCGCTGACGGTCGTGGTGAAGGTGGCCGCCCAGTAAACGGTGCGAGCGATGGCGGTCGCCTTGGTCGAAGTGAACGCATAGGTGTCGCCACCGGGCTGCTCTACGCCGGGGCCGCTGTCGATATCGGGGTCAGAGATGGACCCCGGCGAGGAGGCCACGGCAAAGCTCAGGGCGATGCTTGATGGCGCCGAGAAGGTCACGGGCGTCCCCACCCGGACGGTGGCGCCGTCGGCTGGGCTGAGCTTGCCCACAAGGCTCTTCTCGATGATTTCCGCGGCGGCGCCTTCGGCTGAGCACAGTCCCGCCGCAGAGGTGCCGTCGGTGTCCGCGGGCGCAGAGCCGACGAAGGCGGTGGCCAAACACACGGACACACCCACTGCGGCCAGAGCCCAAGCCTTTGCGCGCCCCCGGCTCATGTAGCCGAAGCTAGCAAACGGGTGCGGGGTCAGGTCGCAGTCGGGGTGTCACGGGCGCCGATCACGAGCCGGATCGCCGCCGGTCTGACGGGCGAATCTCCTTACTCGTGCTACCTTGGTAAGGACGATATGGACACCCGCGCCAAGGTGACATCCAAGGGCCAGGTCACGATCCCCAAGCGGGTCCGTGAGTCACTGGACCTACACGCCGGAGACGAGCTCCTATTCCGGGTGCAACGCACCACGGCGGTGCTCACCAAGATCCCGGATTTCGGCAAGCTGGCGGGGGCAGTGCCGGTGCCCGCCGGCAAACGCGCCACGCCGTGGACTGAGGTGCTCCGCGACACCCGCCGCGATCGCGCCGGACGGCGGCACTGACGGCATTTCTGGACACCAACGTCCTGATCCGCCACCTCACCGGCGACCCACCGGGGATGGCCTCGCGGGCAACGGCGCTGTTGGCGGCCGAGCAGGAACTGCTTCTAACCGATCTGGTGCTGGCCGAGTGCGTGTACGTCCTGGAATCCTTTTACGAAGTCGAGCGCGCGCGCATTGCCGAACTGATGCGGTCGGCGATAGCCCTGCCGTCGATCAAGACGCTCGACCCTGCCTCGTTGCTGCGAACCCTCGATGTCTACGAGATGGAGCGCATCGACTTTGCCGAGGCCTACCTGGTGGCCCAAGCGGAGGCGACCGGGGTGGGCGAGATTGTCTCCTTTGATCGCTCTATCGACAAGGTCAGGACAGTGTCCAGGCGCGAGCCCTAGAGAAACTGCCGTGTCGATGCCGCAAGCGGCAACGGCTGGTCCAGCCCGCTGCTCGGGGTAACGTCACAGCGCCGCCTGCACATGCCGGCAGTCGGGCACGGAGTACGCCGGTAAGCAGTAGGTCTGGTTCTTCCACTTGACCTGAAATTCCGACAAGAAATGCGCTAGGGCCTTTTGCTGTGCGGCTTTGGGATGCACGCCGGCCACGGCGTGTGTTTGGATCCGAGTGGCCAGCAGCTCGATTTCGACCCGGCCCAAAAGGTCGGCGACGGTCTCCTTGTTCTTCCTCAAAAACGCACTGAATTGACGCCCCTTGCCGAACACTTCATCGCGCAGGTGATCAAACCTGTGACGCACAGTGGCCGGCGAGACGGCAACGCCCAGTTCACTGGCCTCCCCGCGTATCCAGTCGGCGCTGATCAGATAGTCCATGACCTCCATGAGCTGCTCCCGCGCGTGCGCTGCCGGGTGCTTGGATTTCGGGCCTTCCCCCGCCTGCGCGACCACGATCCAATGCTGATATGTCGGTTCCGTGATCTGCTGGGATCCCACACACACCAGGATCGGCGGGGGAGCGGGCGGACTCGACGGTAACACCGCAGGTGAGGACGGGGCGCCGGCGGGGGCGGTCGTCACAGGTGCCGACGAGGGCGGCGGACAGGTGGCGGCCGGTTCGGTGGTCTGTGCGTGACTGAGAGCTTGGCCCAGCAGTGACAGGCACACCATCGCGACGCCGCACGCTACCGCTGGCCGCCACCGTCTCCTGGCAATTCCCACCCCAACCATGAGAGAACCATATGCCGTCGCGGGCAACTGTGCCTTGCGGCAGCACTGGTCGCCGCTATTGGACCACGACGCCGACTTTCACATCTACCGCACCAAGGGCCGCAAGCGCCTCGCGGTCGTTCCAGCCGGAGCGGCGAGCGGCGTTCAGTCTGAGCTGGTAGCCGGCTCGGCGGTGGCGCCATTGGAATGCGCCGGAGTGGCCTCGGCCTCGGCCGAACCACCGTCGGAGGCGCCGTTCTCGGCAACCTCGATAACTGCCTCGACCTCGGGCGCCTCGACTGCGGGCTCTGCAGCGGC
>CAJCIJ010000176.1 GCA_903970315.1 Actinomycetota bacterium | reverse complement strand
CCGCCACATCAATCCCGCCGGCGCGACCGCCGGAGACCACCAGCCGCTGCTTGGGCTCGTCAGCGGGGCGCGCCACGTGGGGCTTCTCGTGCCTGCGCGGAGGTGCCTTGACCGGCGGAGCCTCGGCGTGGGCGCCCTCTGACCACTGCGCGATACTCATGCCAATGTGCTTTTCGATCGCCTCCAGGGCGGGCGCCTGACGGGGCTCGACGAACGTGATCGCGCGGCCGGATCGGCCGACCCTCCCGGTGCGCCCGATGCGGTGCACGTAGACATCGGGACTGACGGGCACATCGAAGTTGATCACGTGGGTCACAGTCGAGATGTCGAGGCCGCGCGAGGCCACGTCGGTGGCTATCAGCAGCGGTAGCCGGCCGCTCTTGAACGCCAGCATCACCCCGTCGCGGGCGCCCTGGGTCATGTCGCCGTGCAACGCCCGGACGTCGGTGCCCTGGTCGCGAAGGGTGCGAAAGAGCCGCTCGCAACGCATCTTGGTGCGCACGAACACGATCGCCTGCTCGGGACGCTCGGCGCGCAGCACCTCGATGAGCTTGGCTTCCTTGTTTGACGCCGACACCGTGAGCTGGAACTGCTCGACGGTGTCGATTGTCAGCGTGGGCGCCTCCACCCGGACCACGAGTGGGTCATACAGGTAGCGGTCGGCAAGGCCGCGGATCTCGGTGGGGACAGTCGCCGAGAACAGCGCCGTCTGGCGCCCGTTGGGAGTTCGCGCCAGGATCTTCTCGACATCCTCCAGGAAGCCCAGGTCGAGCATCTCGTCGGCCTCGTCCAAGACGACGAAGCGGCAGTCGTGCAAGACCAGCGAGCTGCGCGTCACCAGGTCCAGAACCCGTCCCACGGTGCCCACGACGACCTGGCCACCGGCCCGCAGCTGGGCCTCCTGGTTGCGGATGGGCGCGCCACCGAAGACCGCCACGACGTTGACGTTGCGCGTAGCCCCGTAGACCCGCAGCGCCTGGGTGACCTGAATGCACAGCTCGCGCGTGGGCGTGAGCACAAGCGCCTGAACCTCTCCCAGGTCGCGCTGGATGTACTCCATGATGGGCAGGCCGAAAGCTGCGGTCTTGCCGGTGCCGGTCTGCGCCTGACCAATCACATCGCGTCCGCCAAGCAGCGGCGGGATGGCCTGCTCCTGGATCGGGCTGGGAGCCGTATAGCCCACCTGCTCCAGGGCGGCAAGAGTGTCGGCGGACAGGCCCAACTCAGCAAAGGTCATTGTCATCGACCTACGAGCTTACGTGGCCGGGTGAGCACACGCCACCCGCACCGCTCACTATCTTGCCCGTGTGCCCATAACCGTGACGGGATCGATCGCCTTTGACTCGGTGCGCACGCCCTTCGGCGAGCGCGAGCGAATGCTCGGCGGCACGTCTGTGCACTTTGCGCTGGCGGCGTCGTTCTTTGACACGGTGCGGGTCGTGGGATGCGTGGGCGAGGACTTCGGCGATCACGAGATGGACGTGCTGCGCCGGCGCGGCGTCGAGGTCGATGACGTCGAGCGCATCGCCGGCGGCAAGACGTTCTTCTGGCGCGGAGACTACGGCTGGGATCTGAACTCGCGCGAGACCCTTGCCACCGAGTTGGGCGTCTTTGAGGGCTTCCAGCCCAAGCTGGGCGAGCGCTCGCTGGCAAGCGAGGTGCTCTTTCTGGGCAACATCCAGCCGGACCTGCAGCGGATGGTCCGCGCGCAGATGCCACACGCCCGCCTTGTGGCGCTGGATTCGATGAACCTCTGGATAGACGTCGCCAGGGACTCGCTGCTGGAGGCCATTAAGACCGTCGATTGCGTGATTCTCAACGACGCCGAGCTGCGCCAGTTGACGGGCAAGCCCAACCTGGTCAGCGCCGCGCAGGAGGTACTCGGCTGGGGCCCGCAGGCGGTGGTGGCAAAACAGGGCGAGTACGGAGCGGCGCTTGTGACGTCGCAGGGGTTCTTCTCGGCCCCCGCCTTCCCACTTGAGACCGTCGTTGACCCAACGGGCGCCGGCGACACGTTTGCGGGCGGCTTCATGGGCTACCTGGCCACCCACCCGGCGGGCAAGCTCAAGGACGAGGCACTGCGCCAGGCCGTGATCTGCGGCACGGCCCTTGCATCGTTCAACGTCGAAGAGTTCGGTACCGCCCGGGTGGAGCGGCTGCGCGGCGAGGAGATCGCAACGCGCGTCGCCGAACTGCACAAGCTGACGCAGTTCAACATGGTCTCGCTGCCTCTACGCGACAACGCCTAGATGGCCCATCCGCCGATCTCCGCTGCGCTCTCGGATGGCACGATAAAGCGTCTGATTGCCGACGGGCGCATCAAGATCGACCCCTTCGATGAGGCGATGGTGCAGCCTGCCAGCGTGGATCTGCGGCTGGGCAGCTCGTTTCGGGTGTTCCACAACCACAAGGTCACGGCGATCGATCTGCGCGAACCGCCCAAGAACCTCACCGAGCACATCGACATCGCCGACGGCGAGGCGTTTGTGATCCACCCCGGGGAGTTCTGCCTGGGCCGCACCCTGGAGCACGTGGAGCTGCCGGATGACATCGTGGGGCGCATCGAGGGCAAGAGCTCGATCGGCCGTCTGGGCCTGATAGTGCACGCCACCGCGGGTTTCTGCGACCCCGGTTGGAAGGGCACGCTGACGCTGGAGCTCAACAATCTCACGCGCGTGCCCATACGCCTTTACACGGGGCTGCCAATCGCCCAGCTGTCGTTCACGGGTCTGGATGCGGCCGCTGAACGGCCCTACGGACACGCCGAGCTGGGCAGTCATTACCAGGGCCAGGTCGAGGCAACCGAGAGCCGCTACGGCGCCCCGTCCTGAGCACCTGCGTGCCCGCGACGAAGTTGTCGCATAATCATCGCGTGGCGTTAGCCCGGTTTCCCTCCCAAGCCGCCCGACAGGAGGCAGCATGAGCACTACCAGTCCCTCGCAGGCTCCCGCGGGGGCGCCGAACGCCGACCAGCCGCGGGACACGTTGACCCTGACGGACAACCGCACCGGCCGCAGCTACGAGCTGCCGATCACCGATGGCACGGTGCGAGCCACGGACCTGCGCCAGTGCAAGGTCTCCGACGACGACTTCGGCCTGATGGCCTATGACCCGGGCTACGCCAACGTTGCGGCGTGCCGCAGCGCCGTCACCTACCTCGACGGCGACGCGGGCATCCTTGAGTACCGCGGCTACCCGATCGAGCAGCTCGCCGAGCAGTCGACGTACCTGGAGGTTGCCTACCTGCTCATCCATGGCGAGCTGCCGACCCGTCCGCAGCTTGATGCGTGGACGCATGAGATCACCATGCACACGTTTGTGCACGAGAACGTCAAGAGCTTCATGCAGGGATTCCGGCACGACGCCCACCCCATGGGGATGCTGCTCAGCTCCGTGGGAGCGCTGTCGACGTTCTACCCCGATGCGGCCCAGATCGATGACGCCGACCTGCGCCACCTGCAGACGGTGCGGCTGATCGCAAAGGTGCCAACCCTTGCCGCGTTCGCCTACCGCCACAGTCGCGGCCAGCCCTACGTCTACCCGGACAACGAGCTCTCCTACGCGGGCAACTTCCTCTCGATGATGTACAAGATGACCGAGCTGACCTACCACCCGGACCCTCGCTTGGAACGGGCGCTGGACGTGCTCTTCATCCTCCACGCCGACCACGAGCAGAACTGCTCTACCACTGCGGTGCGCGCGGTGGGCTCATCGCGCGTGGACCCCTACTCGGCGGTGGCGGGCGGGGTCGCGGCGTTGTACGGCCCCCTGCACGGAGGCGCCAACGAGGCGGTGCTGAGGATGCTCAAGCGCATCGAAACCACCGACAACATCCCCGGCTTCCTGAAGGGTGTCGAGGAAGGCAAGGAGCGCCTGATGGGCTTCGGCCACCGGGTCTACAAGAACTTTGACCCGCGGGCGCTGATCATCAAAAAGGCCGCCGAGGACGTCTTTGAGGTCACTGGGCGGCGCAACCCGCTGCTGGACGTGGCGCTGGAGCTGGAGAAAATAGCGCTGGCCGACGAGTACTTCATCAGCCACAAGCTCTACCCCAACGTGGACTTCTATTCGGGGCTCATCTACGAGGCACTTGGACTGCCCGTGGAGATGTTCCCGGTGATGTTCGCCATCGGGCGAACCTCGGGCTGGGTGGCCAACTGGCTGGAGCAGGTCCAGGACCCCGAGCAGCGGATCGCCCGCCCCCGGCAGATCTACACGGGCACGCGCACACGCGACTACGTGCCCGCGACCGCGCGCTAGCCGACGGCCGTACCGATCCGCGTCGCCACTGGGCCCGCCACCGGGGCAACATAAAGGCGTCCTGTGGGCGTGCTCAAATGGCATGGCACGCGCGCGCGCGTGACATGCCAAATAAGAGACCCAAACACACCCGCGCTGGATCAGCGGGCGGGCGTTGCGGACAGCGTTGGAGCGAGGGCAAGCCCGGCGCCATTGTGGGTCAGCCACGCCCGCTCGGTGCGCCAGGTGGGCCAGTGCCGCTCCACGAGCGCCCAGAAGCGCGGGGAGTGGTCGGCGACCTGCAGATGGCACACCTCGTGCCAGACGACGTAATCCAGGACCCGTTCGGGCGCCAGCAGTAGGCGCCAGTTGAAGCTCATGGCGCCCTGCGCCGAGCACGAGGCCCAACGCGTGCGCTGGGCGCGGATCGTCAGGCTGCGGTAGGGCCGACCCACGATCGCGGTGGCCCGGTCAAGGCGCGGCGCGACCTCGGCCCGCGCGGCACGCCTGTAGAAGCGTTCGACAGGGCCGCGCACGTCGCCGTCGCCGACCAGCAGCCGCTCGCCCACCCTGTGCGCTCGCTGGCGGCCGGGCTGGGCCACGAGGACCAGGCGGTCGTCGAGGTACGGGACCGTGCCGTCGCGGCCGGGCAACCGATCCAGCGCCGCATGCGCCTCGACCAGGCGCCTGGCGATCCACGGCCGCAGCTCATCCACCGCAGCGGCTGCGGCGCGCTGCGGCGCGCGCTGGGGCAGGACCACCTCGACCTGGGCGCCAGGGGTCACATTGACCCGAACTCGCCGCGCGCGAGTCGAACGCCGGACGGTGTAGGGGATGGGAGAGTCCACGACCGAGCCCAGCGTAGGACGCCCCGCGGACACCCGGCGCAGGCGCCCACATCCCGCGGACACGCCTGGCGCCCGGCGGGACACGCTGGGCGCTCCGAGCCGGTCCTAGGCGAGCGTGTTGGCGGTGGCGGTCAGCCGCAAAGCGCTGAGGATGGCGCGCGTGGCGGGTGAGCGGTTGAGCGTGTAGAAGTGGATTCCCGGGGCACCCGCGGCCAGCAGCTCGGCGCACTGCAACGTTGCGTAGGCGACGCCGAAGTCGACCACCGCCTCGGGCTCGCCCTCGCGGGCGCGCAGCTCGCGCTCCAGCGCCGGGGGGATCGAGGCGCCGCAGAGCTTGGTCATGCGCTCCAGCTGGCCGACATGGGTGATGGGCAGGATGCCCGGGATGATCGGCACGTCGATGCCGGCCTCGCGTGCGCGAGCCACGAAGTCGACGTAGACGGCGTTGTCGAAAAACAGCTGCGTAATCAGGAAGTCGGCGCCCGCCCCGACCTTGTGCGCCAGGTACTGAAGGTCGGCCTCGGGACTGGCGGCTTCGATGTGGGTCTCCGGGAAACAGGCTGCGCCGACCGCGAAGTCATAGCGGTCCTTGATCAGGGCGACCAGTTCATGGGAGTACTCAAGCCCCCCCTCGGCCCTGCTCCAGCGCGCAGCGCCGGCGGGCGGGTCGCCGCGAAGCGCCAGCACGTTGTCGATCCCTGCTGCTGCCATCTCGTCGAGGATGGCGTGGAGCTCCGCCACGGTGGCCCCGGAACAGGTCAGGTGGGCCATCGTCTCCAGGCCATGGTCGCGCTTGATCGATTTGACGATCTCGATTGTGCGCGCCCGCGTCGAGCCGCCGGCGCCGTAGGTCACCGATACGAAAGCCGGCGCCAGGGGCGCCAACCGCGCCAGGGCATCCTGGAGATTGCGCTCGCCGTCGGGGGTCTTGGGCGGGAAGAACTCAAACGAGAACAACGGTCCGGGATCGCCCGGGCCGGCGTCGCGCGTCAGGATCTCGTCGATACGCATCAGGCAAAAAGCCTAACACGATCGTGTTAAGGTTTGGCGGAGCCGAAGGGCTCCCAACGCTCGGGCTCCCCCTTCAGCCGCTGCGCCACGCCGCGCACCTCCAGGTGCTCCAGATAGCAGAGCGTCTTTGACAAAAGCCAGTGGGCGTTGGACGGCGAGACGGCCTCGCCGTAGACGAGCGGCACGATCTCAAATGCGCTGGCGGGCCCGGCGGCGATGGCCCGCTCTACGGCTGCCAGACGCTCGTGCACGAGCTGGCGGCTTGCGTCGATGTGGGCGGCGACGTCGGTGAAGGTGCGTCCGTGACCGGACAGGCACAGCCGCGCGTCCAGTCCGGCGACCACGTCCAGCGAACGCAGGTATTCCCCCACCGGGTCCGGCGAGTAGCCGTAGTCGAAGTACAGCGAGATGCGCCCCAGCAGATGATCACCGGATACCAGCAGGCGATGCTCGGGCTGGTACAGGCAGACGTGTGACGGGGCGTGGCCGGGGGTCTCATAGGCCGTCCAGGTGCCCAGGTCGGTCTCGATCGTGACGCCGTCCAGAAGGGCGTGGTCGGGCTCGGGTACGGGAAAGACCTCGAAGTCCCGTGTGCCGCGTTCGGCGGCATAACGCTGCAGGGCGGCTTCGGGCACGCCGCTCTGGCGGGCGATCTCAAGCTGACGTTCCAAGACCGACTGTGGGTCGGCCATCATGCGCCGGAGGCTGGCCTGTTCGGGGTGCATCCACAGCTGACAGCCGGCGCGCGCCATGATCTCGGCAGCCTGGCCGCAGTGATCCAGGTGAGCGTGGGTGCACACCACGGCGCTGACGTCCTCGACACGCAATCCACACATCGCCATGGCGCGTTCCAGGTGCGCCATCGAGTCGCGCTGGTGCATGCCCGTGTCGAAGAGCACCACGCCGTCGCCGGCCTGCACCGCCCAGGCGTTGCAGTGCGGAACACCGGGCCAGGGCAGGGGCAGGCGCAGGCGAAAGACCCCGCGCTCCACACGTTCGCCTCGTCCAAGCTCCCGGGTGCGAGTGCCGTCGGCCACGGCGACCCAGCGTATTGCCTGGCGCTGTTCTCGGCGGTCGGCCGGCCGCCTGGCACCGCCAAGACTGCCGGCCCAAGCCCCCCGGACTGCCCTCCGGCGGCTGTGGGCCGGTGGCTGGCACACTGGAGCTGTGCCCGCCCAGCCAGCACTTGCGATCCGGCGTCTCACCGCTCCAGACCCCAAGCTGATAGCCGACGGCGTGTGGCTGGTGCAGGGGCAGCCGGGTCGGTGCAACGTGTACTTGATCGAGGACGAAGGAGCGGTGACTGTCTTCGACGCCGGCAGCCGCACGATGGTGGCGAGCCTGAGTGCCGCAGCAGCGCCTCTGGGGGGCGTGCGCAGGGTCGTGCTGGGCCATGCCCACACCGACCACCGTGGGGCGGCGCCCGGCCTGGGGGCCAGGGTGCTGTGCCATGCCGACGAGGTTGTCGATGCAGAAGGCAGCGGCGGCTTTCGCTACTGGCCGGCAACGCTTGCGGGCCTACCGTGGCCGCAGCGCATCGCGCACACCGTGCTTCACCATGTCTGGGACGGCGGGCCGGTGAAGATCGCGGCGACGGTCGCCGAGGGCGACCTGATAGCGGGCTTCCAGGTCGTCCATCTGCCCGGCCACGCCCCCGGGCTGATCGCGCTGTGGCGCCCCGACGACCGTCTCGCCCTGGTCTCCGACGCCTTCTACGCGATTGACATGTGGGGACGCGACTGTCCTCCCAGACTGCCCGAGGCGACGTACAACTTCGACACCGGCCAGGCGCGCGCCAGCCTGCGCAAGCTTGCGGCACTGCAACCCGACGCGGCATGGCCCGGTCACGGCCGCGGCGTGGTCGGTGAGGTTGCCCGCCAGCTACATGCCGCCGCGGACGGCGCGTGAGCGCTACCGTGGCGTCGATGCGCCGCACCAAGATCGTCGCCACGATTGGGCCCGCCTCGCGCGAGCCCGAGACGCTGCTTGCAATGGTGCGTGCGGGTATGGACGTGGCGCGCCTGAACTACTCACACGGCACGCTTGCCGAGCACGAGGAGACAGTGCGGCGGGTGCGCCAGGCGGCGGCGAAGGTGGGGCGGCCCATAGCGGTTCTCCAGGACCTGCCGGGGCCCAAGCTGCGCATCGGGCCACTCGCCGACGGGGTGGTCGAGCTCAAGCCCGGTGACGTGATCACTTTTGACTGCAGCGGCGAGGAGGCCGAGGGCGACGCCGGGAGGATGACCATCTCCTGGGCGGGCCTGGCAGACCTGCTTGAGCCCGAGGCCGTGCTCTACCTCGCCGATGGCTCGGTGCGCCTGCGCGTCAAGGACGTCCGCAGCGCCTCCAGCGAGCTTGACGCTGCGGTCGAGGTCGGCGGCGCCGTTGCGTCGCGCTGCGGGGTGAACATCCCCGGCCCCGTGGAGGGCTTGCCGGCGGTGCCGGAGGAGGACCTGGAGCTGCTGGCCCACGGCGAGTCGATTGGCGTGGACATGGTGGCGCTGTCCTTCGTGCGCCGCCCCGAGGACGTCGAGCTGGTGCGCAGCCACACACGGCTGCCGCTGATCGCCAAGATGGAGCGCCCGCAGGCAGTCGAACAGGCCGAGGGCATCCTGGAGGCGGCCGACTCGGTGATGGTGGCGCGCGGCGATCTGGGAATCGAGCTGCCGATCGAGCGCGTCCCGATCGTGCAGAAGCAGCTGCTGCGCCTGGCCGGAGAACTGGCCCGTCCGTCGATCACGGCGACGCAGATGCTGGACTCGATGGTGATCTCCTCGCGTCCCACGCGCGCCGAGGTGGCCGACGTGGCCAACGCCATCCTCGATGGCACCGACGCGGTGATGCTCTCCCAGGAGACAGCCGTCGGGCAGCACCCGGTGGCGGCCGTGGCGATGATGGCGGCAATCGCCGAACAGACCGAGCCGATCGCCAACTACGAGGTCTGGAACGAGCACCGCGTGCGGCGCGGCTACACCGATCCCGACTACACCGTGGCCCATGGCGCGTGCGTGGCCGCGCGCGAGCTGCGCCTGGATGCGTTGGTGATCCCCACGCTCTCGGGCCGCTCGGCGCGCCTGGTGTCGGCGCATCGCCCGACTGTACCCATCTACGCCCTGTCGCCCGGCAAGGAGACCGTCCGGCGGTGCGGGCTGATGTGGGGCGTGCAGGCGGCATCGATGAACAGGCACGAGACCACCGAGGGACTGATCGCCGAGGCGGCTCGGCGCGTGGTCGAGCTGGGCTGGTGCAGCCCGGGCCAGCGCGTGGGCATCACTGCGGGTCTGCCCAGCGGCACGCCGGGCACGACGAGCCTGGTGCAGATCCAGGTGCTCAGGTAGCCAGCGGCGCAGCGGGGGTGCCGCCGAGTGCGCCGGCGCCGCCCAGCAAGGGGGAGCCGCCAAGCGCGCCGGTGCGGGCGTAGAACTCGGCCTCCTGGCGGCCAAGCTCGGTGACGGGGTCGTCGCCGTACATCCACTCGCGCGCGATCCTGTGCCAGTTGACCCGGGGGCGAAGCTGGGCGAGCATCGCCATCGTGAGCACCTCCATGCGCCGTCCGAAGAGGTGCTCGGGCAGGATCGTCTGGTGGCGCATCTCGCGGAAGTGCGAAGAGCGCGGATCGGCGCTCTCGATCATCACCTCGGTGGCCAGCTCCGGCGTGAGTTCGACGACACGGTCGGCGGTTGTGTACCACCAGATGCTGTCCTCGATGAACGAAAGCAGGTGCTCGGGGTTGACGCGATCGGGCTCCGGCAGAAAGCCGTTCTTGGCCAGCAGCTCGTGCAGGCCGGCGGCGTCGCCGGCCACGACAAAACGCTGCGCGGCCAGCTCGAGCTCCACGACGGAGCGCTGCACGGACTTGAACAGGCCGAAGTCGATGAACGCCATGCGCCCGTCGGCGAGCAGCATGAAGTTGCCTGGGTGGGGATCGCCGGAGAACTGGCGGTGGCGATACATGCAACCCAGAAAGAAGCGGAAGATGATCTCCCCCAGGCGGTCGCGCTCGGCCTGCGGATAGCGCCGCAGCTCCTCAAAGCCGACACCGTGCACGTACTCGGTCACGAGCACGCGCTCACGCGAGAGGTCGGTGACGACGGCGGGGACCACGATGAACGGGTGCCCGTCGAAGATGCGTGCAAGCCCGCGCTGGTTTGACGCCTCGAGCTCGTAGTCAAGCTCCTCGCCGATGCGCGCCTTGACCTCGGCGGCGATCGCCGACACGTCGAGCTTGGGGGTCATACCGCGCATCATCCGGATCACCATCTCCAGGTTCTGCAGGTCGGCGCGCACTGCGGCGGCGACCCCTGGGTACTGAACCTTGATCGCCACCTCGCGCCCGTCGTCGCGCAGTGTGCCGCGGTAGACCTGGCCGATCGAAGCCGCAGCGATCGGCTCGGGGTCAAACTCCGAGAAGACCTCCGAGATCGACTCGCCCAGCTCGTCTTCGATCACGCGTCGCATCTGGCGGAAGGGGACCGTGGGAGCGGCGTCGCGCAGCTTGGCAAGCTCTGCCTGGAACTCGTCTCGGTACTCGGCCGGAACAAGCCCAACGTCGATGAACGACAGCAGCTGGCCAAACTTCATGGCGGCGCCCTTCATCGACCCGAGCGCCGCAACTATCTGCTTGGCGGTCTCGATCTGGCGGCGTGCCAGCGCCTCCTCGGCGGCCTGCTCGCTGCGTGCCACGTTGGCGGCCCGCGTCCCCAGCTGCTTCACGGCCTCGCCGGCGGCGAGCTTGCCCACGGTGGCGCTGCGACGGACTCGGGATGTTGGGATCTTCTCGCTCGCCACGACCCCTTGATCTTAGGTGGCCGCTGGCGCCCGCCCCTACGGCCGGCACGTCCGCGCAGCCGGCTGCCAGGCGCCCGCCCGGCTCGCTGCGCTATCCGCGCAGCTGAACCCTGGACCCGGGCACGATGTCGTCGGAGGCATCCGGCCAGCGCACCCAGGCCTTGTGCCCGCCGTCGTAGTCGGGCGCCAGCAGCACCAGCGTCGCCGGCTGCCCGAGCGCCACGCACGGTCGCGAGCCCTCGCGGTCCAGGCGCCGCCAAATACGGATGAAGGGGTTCGATTCCCACTCGCTCCCCACCGTGGTGGCGTCGGCGTGGCCGGGGTATATGACCGTGTCGCGATCCAGCTCCATGAGCGTGCCCATGATCGAGTCCTTGAGGTCCTGGTAGGTGGTGTGGCCGGGCGCGTGCAGGCCGCCGACGGAGTCCTTGAAGAGGGTGTCGCCGGTGAACACGGCCGACTCCGCCAGGGCGCTCGCCCTCGTGGCGCCGGCGCGTGCGGAGCCGTCGGCGCTTTGACCAAGATCGGTGACCAGAAACGAGAGCATCCCGGCAGTGTGCCCAGGGGTGCGCAGTGGCCTGACCTCAAGCGACCCCACGCTCAGCGTGGCACCGGCCTCCAGCGTCCCCGTGGGCGGTCCTCCGTCGAGCATCTCCTGCTCGACGGGGTCCAGCAGCACCTCCAGGTCCGGCCAGCGCTCGCGCAACACCGCAGCCTCGCTGACGTGGTCGAAGTGGTGGTGGGTCAGGAGCACGTGCGTGGGCGCAAGGCCCTCACTGTCGGCCAGTGCGATCAGTGGCTCCACGGGCCCGCCGGCGTCGATGAACAGCGCGGGGCGGCCGTCCTTAACGGAGGCGCTGCCGTCGGACCCCTCGGGGCCCGACGGATCGCCCGGGGGATCGCCGGCCACCAGATAGGTGTTTGAGAGGAACTGCGGGTGCATCGAGCGCCGCACGAACATGGTCGGCATGGTTGCATGAGCGGCGCGCCGGCGGGCGCAAGCTGCAAGGATCAGGCCATGGATACACAGACCGTAGACCAGCAGTACAGCCAGCTTCAGACCGAGTTCGCCGATGTGGCCAAGTCCGTGCAGGAGTTCGCCGCAAAGCTCCAGACCGCCGCCGACGGCGGCGATGCAAACGCCAAGGAATGGCTCTTGGACCTCAAGCAGATCGCCATCGATGTCAAGGACGAGCAGATGCAGGTCAACAACCTGCTCACCGCCGTGCACCAGTTCGTGTCCAACGCCTCCCAGCAGCTACAGCAGGCAGAGGCGCAGGCGCAGGCGCAGGCCCAGCCACAGGCCGGCTACCAGCAGCCGATGGGCCGGATGGGCGGCATGGGGATGGGCATGGGAGGCGGGGGCATGTTCGGCGGCTTTCTCGGCGGCGGCTTCGGCCGCGCAATGGAGATGGGCGCCGGAATCGGCCTCGGCGAGGATCTCATCAACTCGATCTTCTGAGGCCAAGCCGCTACGCTGCGGCCATGGCGGATACGACTGGCAAGATTGCCAAGAACCTGCAGCGCTTCGTCCAGGCGCTCGCCGATCACGACCGGCAAAACCCCACGCATACCGCCTACGGGATCGGCCTCTCGTTCTTTGACGTCGAGCGCCTGGGCCTGGAAGAGGGCGAGGAGATCCTCCCCGGCATCACGATCCAGGTCGACGGCGGCGTCAGCGGCAACTTCCGCATCCTCTGCGACAGCGAGCACGAGGAGGACGAGCACAGTGAGGAAGTCCAGCAGGAAATCGTGATGGCGATCAGCGCTCCGCAGCTCACCGAGACCGGTCCCGACCAGCTGCCGGGGCGCACCGAGGACTAGACCCCGGCACGCGCCGCGATCAGCGTCATCAGCCGTTCGATCGTGGGGCACGCGATCTGGTGACGAGCCGCGGCGCGCAGCACGGCGCCCGGGATCGCATCCAGCTCGGGCGCGCGACCGGCGGCGATGTCGCGCTGCATCGAGCTGCCCAGCGTAGGGTGGGCGTTGTGGTACTCGGCAAACGCCTTGGCGGGGTCGATGTCGGCCCCCTCGGCGTTGGCCACCGCACAGGACTCCACGATGGTGTTGTTGAAATCGGCGGCGAGCTGCGGCGTGGAGAGGATCTCGCCCAGCAGCTTGTCGTAGGCGCTGGTCACGCAAGCAAGCGCATTGATGCGCACGAGCTTTGACCACATCACCTGCGCTTCGGAGCTGCCCACGCCCGCGGGCACGCCGGCGTCGGTGAGCGTCGCGACCAGCTCTCCGATCAGCGCCTGGGAGTCGGGGTTTGCGCTTGCCATCTCGACGTACAGAAACGGGCTGGTCTGACGAACCACGCCGGGCTGCGGACGGTCGGACTCCACGCGAATGGTGGCCGCGGCAACCCTCTCGGCGCCCAAGCGAGCTCGCAGAACCTCCAGGTGGTCCAGTCCGTTCAGCAGCGGCACGACCAGGCGCGGGGACGCAGCGATCCGCTCAAGACCCGCTGACAGCCCGGCGGCCTTGGTCGCCACCAACAGCGCATCGACGGGCTCGCCGAGCGTGGTCACCACGGGCGGGTGAGCCACGAAGTCGCCCAGCAGGACGCTGTTGACCTGAAGCCCGTCGGCCTCCAGGAGCTCGGCTGTGGACTCGCGGGCAACGAGCACTACGTTGGCGCCCGCACGCTGCAGCGCGCCGGTGATCAATCCTCCGACGCCACCGGGGCCAAGGACCGCAATCTTCATGGCGCTCGCCTGGGAGCGGAGGCTGGCTTGCAGGGCACTGGATCGCGCATGATGACGGACGGGGCCCGCGCGCATTAGCCTTGGTGGCGATGGCTGACGGAGGTAGTCCAACGGACGCGACTGCCGTCCCGGCGCCGCGCGTGCTGGCACGCGGGCCGTGGACCGTGGATCAGGTCCACGCGCAATGGTCGGAGGAGCAGTTTGAGCCCTCGGCCGCAAACGCAAGCGCCGCCGACGAGGCGATCGAGAGTCTCAAGCGCCGCGGCTCGCCCAGTCACGACGGGGTGGCGGC
>CAJCIJ010000175.1 GCA_903970315.1 Actinomycetota bacterium | reverse complement strand
CGACGCCGAGGCCAACGCGCAGCAGTGCCGGCCAAAGTTGCCGTGTTCCGGCGAACCGCACCGGCGTGAGTCTGAGCGCCAGCAGTGCAGTGCCCGCCGATGTGAGTGCGGACGTCACCAGGAACGCCGCTGCCAGGTCCGTGATTGTCCCCGATGCGAGCACAACGGCCGCTGCGGCTGCGGCCCATACAATGCTGTTCGTGGTCAGGATGCCCATCGAGATGTCGTTGCGGACACGTAGCTGGAACGCCACGTTCAATGTCGTGGGCGCATTTGCGAGCAGCACGCAGGAGAGCAGCACGCCGGCCAGCTTGTCCTCGTGGCCGCCGACCAGCACGAGCACCGCGGCGATTGATCCAACAGTCATCGGAACCGCCAGAAGAACCCGCAACGACAGCAGCGCGCCGAGCCAGTCGGCCTCACGAGTCCTGTCATCGGAGGCGCGGGCGATGGCGATCTGGTCCAATCCCAGGTCGCCGAAGCTACTCGCGATCTGCGTTATCGCCAGCAGCGTCGACCACACGCCGAAGCCCCGGGAGCCGAGGTCGCGCACCAGCACCAGGGTGACCACCACTCCAAGCACCAGGTTCAGCGCGCGTGCCAGGATTTGCACGGCGATGTCGGCAGTCAGACGCCGCGCGCCCACCTGTAGCGGCGTGTTCACAGGACCAGGCGCAAACGGGAGCCGGCGGCGCGATAGGGCGGCACGCGGCCATGTTAGCCCTGCGTTCAGCGCCCACTGCGCCACCCCATGACGGCCGGCACGAAGCCTGCACAGGGCGACACGCCGCCACCGACTCCCGGCAACGGCGCCAACGAGCGCATCACGCTCGTCCTACCCACGTACAACCGCGCTGGGGCGCTGGCAACGAATCTCACCACGATGCTCGCGATGGACGCGGTGGGCCAGATCGTCGTGGTGGACGACGGCTCGACCGATGACACCGAGAAGGTCTGCCGGCAGGTCAAAGACGACCGCGTCGAGGTGGTCCGCCACCAACGCAATCTGGGAGTCGCGGCAGCTCGTAACAGCGGCGTGCACGCAGCCAACGGCGATTGGGTGTTGTTCGGCGAGGACGACTGCCGCTTCCCGCGCGACTACGCCGCCATCCTGCTGGCCGAGGCACACCGCCACGGCGCAGATCTGGTGGGGGCGCCGCTGCTGTATCTCGCCGCCGACGCCGACGCCGACGTACCGGCCTTGGCAGCCCAGGTGCCGCGCAAGGGCAGGCCGTCGATGGAGGAGGTGTCCCTCTTTCCCACCAGACCAATCGAGACCCCGTTCTTGCCCGCTCGCGCGCTTGTCAACAAGCGGGTTTTTTCACAACTCAGTTTTGACCCGGGCTACCTGGTAAACGGCTACCGCGAGGAGACCGACTTCTTTGTGGGCGCCGCGCGGGCAGGATTCCGCTGCCTGTTCACCAACGCCACCTACTGCTATCAACTCGACCACTGGGACGGTGGGGCACACCAGGCGTCGACGCTGCGTTACGAGTACTGGGCGGTGCGCAACAACTGGCGCTTCCTAAGGCGCCACGGCGACTGGATGGTCGAAAACCGTTATATCCGCAGCAAGGCGCTCGCGCAGGCGCAATTCGCGGCCCAACGACTGTCCGGTGTGCTAACCGGAGTCGTCCGCGCACGGATCCGTCGCTCCAAGCAGCGCCCGTCCGGTGGTCGTTGACTCGCGTCACCGCGGCCCGGGACAGCCGATGAGAGAGGCTGCCATCATTTCGCCGGACCCGCGCAGCGACGGTGGAGGGGTCGAGCGCATGGCATGGATTCAGAGTCGCGTGCTCCAGCAACAGGGATGGCACACATCTATTGTCGGACCCGGTAACTGGCCGGGAAAGTGGCATTTCCGGCTTGGCGTCGACTATCTGACCTTGTCGCGAGCAGCGACAGCGGCAGCGCGGGCGCGCCGGCCGGACCTGATTGTCAGCAACGGCTATCTCGGCGCTGGAAGTTCGGGTCGCGTTCCGCGGGTTCACGTGTATCACGGCACCATGGTCGGCGACACACGGGCTGAAGGGCCCGCCATCCCGCGACGTGAGCACGTTCGTCGGACAGTTGCGGCAGGCCTCGCCGAGGCCATCGCGGGACACGCCACACGAGTTGTCGCGGTCTCGCACACGGTCGCAGCAGAAGCACACCGTTACTACCGTGTCCATGTCGATGCCGTGATTCCCAACGGCATCGACACTGAGAACTTTGCGCCGCGTGACAAGCTCCAGGCACGAGCCCGTCTGGGGCTTGGCGCGTCCGACAAGCTGGCGCTGTTTGTCGGACGCGTTCAACAGCGCAAGGGCGGCGATCTCGTCGCCGACGCCGTCCGGCAGGCGGGCTACACGCTGGTGGTGGCCGGAGCCACGAGCGTACCCGGGGCCCACAACCTGGGGGCGTTGGGCGCCGACACGCTGCCCGACGCCTACGCGGCAGCCGACTGCCTACTTTTCCCGAGCCGCTACGAGGGATGCAGTCTGGTCATCCTGGAGGCGCTGGCCTGCGGCAC
>CAJCIJ010000174.1 GCA_903970315.1 Actinomycetota bacterium | reverse complement strand
CCCGACCTCCTCGAGGCGGCCCGTGGTCTTCAGGCGCTCGGTTACCGTGAGCACGTCCACGGGCTCGGATTCGTTGTACAGCGACAGCATCGCCTCATAGATGCGGCCATGACGCTCGTGGTAGAAGTCCGCCACCTGCAGACCCTCCTCGATCGCCAGCGCGTAGAGCGACTGATCGGACAGCAGGATCGCTCCCAGGACCGACTGCTCGGCGTCAAGGCTGTGCGGTGGCACCACCGCACTCGCGGATGGGCCACGCGAGCCGTTTGCGATGGGTGCCGGGCCGGAGTAGGTCATGGTGCTGGCGAGTCTAGATCGACAGCCATGCGGCGCTGAGGCGCCTTCCCGCTATGTCGGCGTGAATTAGTGAGGTCCGGGCGCACCCCACCCATGGTCCTCGCAGGCTCGGACGCCAGCCCGCCGCGCGGCAGTTGGCGGCTACTTGTCGCCGGCGGCCACGACCATCGTCTTGATCGTCGCCGTCCGGTCGCCGGGGAGCTCCACGACGACCATGTACGTGCCCAGATTCTTGATCGGCTCCTCCATCAGCACGCTGCCCTTTTCCAGCGTCACGCCACGCGCTGCCTTGACGGCGTCGGCGATGTCCTTGCCTGTGACCGATCCAAACAGCCGCCCGTCGGCGCCGGCCTGGCGAGCGAGTGTCAACACCGTCTTGTTCAACAGCGCTGCGTTCTCCTCGGAGCGTTCCACGGCGTTCACCTTGGCCTGCTCAGCCGCCCGTTCGCGCTGGGCGATGGTCTCCATCAGCCCCGGCGTGGTCAGCGCAGCGAGCTTGCGCGGGATCAGGTAGTTGCGCAGGTAGCCCTTGGAGACGTCAACCACCTTGCCGCGCTCGCCGAGAGACTCGACGTCCTGCAGTAAGACCGCTTCGGGCATCAGCGGTCGCGGTCTGGCCGGCCTGAGCCCTCGCTGACGTAAGGCAGCAGGGCCAGTTCACGGGCGATCTTCACGGCGCGGGCGATCTGGCTCTGGTGACGCCGGCAGGCGCCCGTTATCCGGCGCGAGCGCAGCTTGCCGCGCTCGGAAATGAACCGACGAAGCGCCGTGACGTCCTTGAAGTCCACCTGCTCGACCTTTTCGCGGCAGTGCTGACAGGGCTTGCGGCGTCCGCCCGTTGCGCCGGGACGGCGGTCGCGCCGACGGACTGGCTTATCACGTGTGGAGCGCTGCTTTGCCACTGGTCAGACCTTTCGTGCCTTGCTTCGGTTTGTCGCTTGGGTGAGGCTGGCGGTGCTTAGAAGGGTATGTCGTCGTCGCTGCCCGGACCGAGATCGCCGGACCCAACCCCCGCACCCATGGGCGCGGGCTGAAAGTCCTGGTTGTCGATGGGCAGATCGGCACCGACGGATCCTTCCGGGCCAAATCCACCCGCCGCGCCGTTGCCCTGTGGGCCACCGTCGCGGGAACCAAGAAACTGTACCGACTCGGCGATGATATCGATTGACTGGCGCTTTGTACCGTCCTGGGCCTCCCACTCGCGCCACTCAAGGCGGCCATCGAGGGCCACGGGGCGGCCCTTGGCCAGGTAACGAGCGGCGTTCTCGCCCTGTGCCCCCCAGACGGTGACGTTGAAGTAGTTCGGCTTATCCTCCCATTCACCCGTGCTCCCGTTCTTGCGGCGCGTGTTGCACGCGATGCGCAGTGAGCACACAGAGGTGCCGCTGGGCAGCGAGCGCAGCTCGGGGTCGGCGGTGAGGTTGCCGGTCATGACTACCCGGTTGATGTTGGATGCTGCCACGGCTTCTTCTCCTGTGATCGGCCGGCGCCATTGGCGCTCGGGCCCTTGATGAGCGAACGACCGAGTGTAGACCTCGCGGCGGCGCCCTTGCGCCCTGCGTCGGCCGGTTCGGCGGGGGGGTGCGAGGAGCGCCTGTGCAGGGTGCCAAAGACGGCATCCCAATACGGCGCCGAGATCCCAAATCCGCGGGTGTGGTCCTGGAAGTGGTGGCGCATGTGCAGCTCGCGCAACAGCCTGCCCAGGCGCCCGCGCGCGGGGAAGTGGTGCAGGTAGTAGTGGGTCATGTCGTAGGCCAGGTAGCCGGCCACGAAGCCTGCACCCAGTGCGGGCGCAGCGTGGGGACCGAACGCGAGGTACAGCACGGCGATGATCGCGGCCCCCAGGGGCACGCTCACAGCGGGAGGCATGACCAGACGCAGCGGGTCGTTGGGGTGGTCGTGGTGGACGCCGTGGATGATCCAGTGCAGACGCGCGCCAATACCGGCCTCGGGCTCGAAGTGAAAGACCAGCCGGTGAAGCCAGTACTCAAAGAGGGTCCAGAGCAGATAGCCGCCCAACAGCAGACCCAGAAAGGGCGCTACAGACAGGGCCGACAGGGCGAGCACGCTCAACACGGCGATGGCCGGCACAAAGATGATGACGGGCACAGCCGGATGCACGCGCGACAGGGCATCGAGCGCCCGCGAGTTGAACATGGGCGGCGAGGCCCGCAGGAGGTCGGATCTTGAGGTGCCGGGCTGACCGTCGTCGGGAATCTGCACAGGGCGAGTGTAATATGGCCCACAGCCTATGACGCCTGCCATTCTGCAGTCACCTACCGCAGGCTCTGGTGTAGTGCCGGGCAAGACTCCCGCCAGGCCGACCCTCTACACGGTGGTCGACAGTCCGATCGGCGAGCTCATGCTCGTGGGCCGCGAGGAGGCGCTGTGCGGCGTGTACATGAATACGCCGCACACCCCCCAGCCGACGGATAGCTGGCAGACCGCCTGGCAGCCCTTTGTCTGCGCAGCCGACCAGCTTGGGCAGTACTTCGCCGGCGCCCGGCAGGCGTTTGACCTGGAGCTTGACCCCAGTGGCACGCCGTTTCAGCTGCGAGCGTGGCAGACGCTGCGCGAAATTCCCTTCGGCGAGACCTGGAGCTACGGGGACCAGGCCCGCGCCATGGGCCACGCCGGCGCCGCGCGGGCAGTCGGCGCTGCGAACCGCGTCAACCCGCTGGCGATCGTGGTGCCGTGCCACCGGGTCGTGGGCCACGACGGTGCGCTGACGGGGTTTGGCGGCGGGCTGCCGCGCAAGCGCTACCTGCTTGACCACGAGGCGGCAGTGCGCGCCGCTATAGCGCCTGCCGTCTAGCGGCTCGCCTAGCGGCCGAAGGTCCGCAGGAAGGCGCGGGCGCGGTGGCTGAGCCCGTTGACCAGCTGGCGGATCTCCGTGAGTCCCGCACGCAACTCGGGGTCGCCCACTTCGATCGGCATGAGCGAGTCCTGGATGGCGGCGAGTTCGTTGTCGGCCCGGACCACGGCGGCCACGGCGAGTTCGACGAAGCCCTTGACACCGGTGGACGGGACGCCGATCACGGGAGGTTCGGCATCCTGGAGTGGTAGTGAGTAGCGCGCCGCAAACCCCTCCTGGGTGCGCCTTGCGCGCGCGTATGCCCGCTGCAGCGGTCGAAAAAGCTCCTCTTCGAGGCGGTCGGCCTGCTGGTCGTCGAGCTGCTCGTGTGCCTCGCCCAGGGCGGCGATCGCGTCGGCGAGCTCTGCTGTGGCAGCGCTGAGGCTGTCAACCAGCTGTTGGCGGGCAGCGAGATTGGTGTACGGCATCACCGACTAGCGTAGTCGG
>CAJCIJ010000173.1 GCA_903970315.1 Actinomycetota bacterium | reverse complement strand
TCGGACGCAACTGCTCACGCCGAGCTCGCCTGTCCCGCCTGTCGAGCAGTAGATTCGCCAAGAGCGCTACGCCCATCCCCATTACCGGGATCAACCCATACGGTTGGCGCACTAATGTATGAGCATGTTGGATCATCGTCTCCAGATCCTCCTGGACGAGGAGCGCCACCGGAGAATCGTCGACGCTGCCCGCGAACGCGGTGTCTCGGTGGCCACTGTGGTCCGCGAGGCCATCGATCGGGGGCTCAGCAGCCCCGCTTCACGTCGTCTGGCAGCCGCACGGCGCGTGCTGGCCGCTCAGGACATGCCCGTGCCCGCGGACCCGGGCGATCTGCGGGCCGATCTGACGCACCTGGGGCGCGTAGGGCACGGCGAGTGCTAGCGTCCGCCCCCAGGTATCCGAGACCAACGCGGGGAGAACGGCATGCAGCGGCAGCTTTGTTTGAGAGGTAGGAGCTTTGCGGCTGCGCGCCGCGCATCAACTTGTGTGCTCGTGCTCGTAGCCGGCGCACTGGGCGTGGCGGTCGCGATCGCCCCGGCCGTAGCTGTGGCCGGCCCACCGCACGCCCTTGACGCTCCCCAGAATGGCGAAGATCCGCTGGTCGCCTATGACCCGGCGAGCAAGGCTACGTTCGTTGCTTGGTCGGATCCGCAGGCCCCCAATAGCGGTGTCGAGATTTGCGTGCTGCCGGCCGGAGCCTCCAGCTGCTCCGGTGGTGCTCCGGTCCTGCTCTCTGTTTCCAGCGCCGAGAATCCGGCGATCACGGGCGACAACACGATCTCCCTTGGGGGGCTTGTCGTGCTTCCCAATGGCGATGTCGTCGTCATCGGCACGCCTGTGAAGGAAGCAAGCGTGGCGTGGGAGTCACCGGCGGACGGCTCGGCGTTTCTGACCAGCGGCCAGGGCCTTCAGAACAGCGGCGCCTTCATCAGCCCCGTTTCGCTGTTCTACGCCTTCGGCAACGCCGTCGGGCTGAGCGACACCGACGTGGGCCTTCTGGACGACTACGGCGACTACTTCAGCGACTCCCCATTCAGTGGCCCCGAGTCGCCGACGATCGCTTCGAGCAACAGCAACCAGGGCAACGGCGGACTTTACCCGCGCAAGCCGCTTGGCGTCTCTGGTTCGGAGATCGGCGCCGAGGCCGCTCCGGCGCCCGCCGCTGCTGGTACGGACATCGTCGTCGGCGTCGGCGACAACTACGCCGGACCGAATACGACCCTCCCCGGGTGCGTGAACAGCGCAGGCACTGGATACGGCGTGTCGGTTGGCACCGTCAACGGCGCCTCCAACGCCGCGGGCACGCTTAACGGTGCAGGCCTGCCGGGGTACGGGCTGCTGGCTTGCTCCGCCGAAGACCCCGTGATCGCGAGTGGTGGCACCGCCGGGATGGGCGTCTTGGAGAACGAAGGCGACGGCATCTCCGGAGCCGGATCGACCTACACGTTGGACTACCGGCGCTTCAATGCAACGGCCACGGGGGGCAGCTTCGGTGCCCCGGTACAGCTTGCCTCACTGACCGGGACTGCCGACGACCTCGACGCCGTCGACGACTCCGGCACCGGTGTCTACGCAATGTGGTCCAAGGACGGGCTGCACATTGACTACAGCCCCAACGGTGGAGCGAGCTGGGACGGACCTGTCCTGGTTTCCGAACCGGCCGGCGGGATCGCCAACCCCATAATCGCTGGCGTCGGCGGCGGTTCTCTCCTCCTGGCCTACAAGAGCAACCCTGGTCCCGGAACCGAGACCTTCCTGCAGGAGCTCCTGGCAATCCCCGCATCGTCGGCGGCGCCCACTGTGCCCAGCTCGACGACGAGCAACGGCAGCACGGTCACGCTCACGATCAGCTGCCCGGCTGCATGCTCGGTGACTGTCACGATTGAGCTCCCGTCGGGATCCGCGAGCGCCGCGCGCAAGAGCTCCAAGACCGTCACGCTCGCCTCCGGCCATTTCACGCTCGGCGGGAAGGGCAAGAAAAACCTGACGCTGAAGTTGACAAACAGCGGCAAATCGCTGTTGGAGAAGGATCACGGCAAGCTGACGACGCGCCTGCTGCTGACCGACAAGACCGCGCACGGCACGTTGAAGTTGACCAAGACGCTCAGGATCACCAAGAAGAGATAGCCGACCCGGCAAAACCCACGCGGCAAACAAGAAAGTCAGAATCGGAGGATAGGAGTGGCGGACGCTATCCACAGACGCGCGGCTCGCTGGGGAGCGGTCCCGCTTGCCGTGGCGGTGCTGCTGGTCGTTCCGCTGCTCCTCGGCCGAGCCGACGCGTTTACCACGATCGAGTGCCAGCACCCGGTGATGACGGGGGTCGAAATCTCAAAGCTGCACCACGTCAGCAGTGCCACCGCGTGTCCGGTCGCCCTGGCGCTGTTCCGCTGGGAGAGCGGGGGCAACCGTGAGGCGCTGCTGTACGGCTGTCACGGCATGCTGCACCCCTACCTGCGCCTGCACCGCTTCCACGGCTGGAACCTCTCGCTGGATCCGTACTTTGTGATGTCGCGCGGTGGCGCGTCGTTCGTGGTCAGCGGCACCGACTTCCCTATCAACTGCACCTGACGGCGGCACCCTTAGCCCGGCGCCGCTGCGGCGAGGACGGCGCCAACGCTGCAGCCGACCCACCGTCGGTCGTGGGTAGTCGGTATCGGGCCGTAGACCGATCGACTGCCATAGCTGTCGGGCCGTTGACGGAGCGACCGCCGCCAGCATCGGGCCGCTGACGGAGCGATCATCGCTACCAGCCGCGTCGTTGACCGAGTGGCTGCCGATCGCGCGCACCTCATGTGTCCACCGGCCCATAGGCACGTGACGCAAGCAACTTGGCCTGCCGATAGTCGGGCATGCGCGGGAGGGCCAAGTGCTAGGCCACACTGTCGGCGATTTCGCCGGGCGTCCTCGCTCGCGGCGCAGCAAGCCCGCAGTGCGCGGTTTGGCCCTTCGAGTCTGGCCGTACTCGGCGGATTTGAAGCCATCCGAGGGTCTGGCCCTGAAGGGCGGCTTTGCCGTGCTCCTGACGATCGTTGCCGTGACGGCAGCCAATGCATTCTTTGGCCTGGGTGGCCAGAGCCTGTGGCTGGTCATCCGGGAATGGCTTACGTGCGTGGTTTACGCCACAGTCGCCGCGATCGTTGCCCTCCGCGCTCTACGCAGCGACACCAACAGGCTGCCCTGGGCGCTCTTTGCGACGGGACTGGCGCTCTACGCGTCGGGGAACCTGTTGTGGTCGATCTGGCTTGGACACCTAGCCAACCCGCCGATCCCCTCGGTCAGCGACGGCCTTTGGTTGTCGCTCTACCCACTGAGCTATGCGGGCATCGTCGGATTCGCACGTTTGCGCCACCAACGCCAGCTGCCGGCGGGAGTCTGGCTGGATGGGATCATCGCCGGAGCGGGACTCGCCGCACTGGGCGCCGCGCTCGTGTTCGGCCCGGTCCTGGCGTCCGCGATGGGGCGCCCCTTGGCCGTGGCCACAGAGCTTGCCTACCCGATCGCGGACCTCCTGCTCGCCGCCCTGGTGGTTGGCGTGCTGGCGCTACGCGGATGGCGACTTGACCGCACGTGGGGTTTTCTTGGCGGCGGCTTCCTCCTGCTCGCGATCGCCGACTGTCTATATGCAGCCGAGGTCGCAAACGGCGCCAGCCAGGCCAGCCCGATCACCGACGTCTTCTACCTGCTTGCTGTCAGCTCGATGGCGTTTGCGGCATGGCAGCGGGAATCGGGGAAGGCTGCGGAGCGGATCGAGGGCTGGTCGGTCTTAGCCGTGCCATCAGGGTTCACCCTCGTGGCGCTCGGATTACTGCTTTCGGACTACGTGCACAGACTCAATCCGCTGTCATTTGCGTTCGCGAGTTTGACCCTGTGCGCGGCAACCGTCCGTGTCGGTCTGGCATTCAGGGACGTCCGGACTCTTGCCGAGGCGCGGCACCTGGCCGCCACCGACGATCTCACGTGTTTGCCCAACAGGCGTCTGTTCATGTCGCGGGCCCGTGAGGCGATTGCCGGGGTCGATTACGCCGAGGGCGGGATCTCCGTGATATTGCTCGACTTAGACAACTTCAAGGAGCTGAACGACACCCTGGGACATGGCGCCGGCGACGCCCTGCTCGAGCAGATCGGGCCGCGCTTGCGAACTCTTCTGCGGACGACGGACACGCTGGCACGTCTCGGTGGCGACGAGTTCGGCATGCTGCTGGACCCTCAGCTCGACGAACAGGGGGCTGCTCGCGTCGCCGAGGACGTCCTGGCGGCGCTCAGCGCACCGTTTGCGGTACGGGGGCTGGCCGTGCGGATCACCGCAAGCCTGGGCATCGCATCGTTTCCGACCCACGCCTCCAATCTCGACGACCTGCTCAAGTGCGCCGATGTGGCCATGTACCAGGCCAAGGCGGCGCGCACCGGCTTTGCCTTCTACGCGCGCGAGCGTGACACCCACTCGCGCGAGCGTCTGGGTATTGCTGCAGCAGTGGCCGATGCGCTGGACAACGACAGTCTCGAGGTCCACTTCCAGCCGATTGGAGACACCAGTTCGCGTCAGATAGCCGGGGTCGAGGCACTCGTGCGCATGCGCGACGCCGATGGCGAGCTGATCCCACCACTCAGCTTTCTGGCGGCAGCCGAACATGGCGGGCTGTCGCGGCCGCTCACACGTGCGGTGCTGGGAGCGGCGCTTGACCGGCTCGTGGACTGGCGTACCAAGGGCTATGACCTGTACGTCGCGGTCAACACGACGCTCGCGGACCTGCTCGATGCCACCTTCCCACGCGAAGTCGCTGATGCGCTGGCAAGCAGGCAACTGCCGCCCGAGGCGCTGGTGCTGGAGATCACCGAGACCGCGCTGCTCACTGACCCGGTGCGCGTCGGAGACGTCCTTACGCAAATCCGGGCGGCCGGGGTTGAGTTGGCGCTGGATGACTTTGGGACTGGATACTCGTCGCTCACACACCTCAAATCGCTGCCCGTTGGCCACCTCAAGATCGACCGCTCGTTCATCGCCAACATGTGCCAGGACGCCACCGACGCGGCGATCGTCGAGGGGACGATCCAGCTGGCGCGCACACTTGGGATCCGCGTCGTGGCCGAGGGAGTCGAGGACGAGGAGACACGGGCGGCACTGGACGCGCTGGGCTGCGACCTCGTCCAGGGGTATGGCCTGGGCCGGCCGGTACCGGCCGCAGAGCTCGAGCCACAACTCGAAGGCCAGGCGCGCCGGCTTGACCGCATGCCGGGCCTACACCAAAAGCTCGGGGTTGACTCCGCGAGCACACGCTCGTCGCGGCTGCCGGCCTCGGTCGGTTGACCGAAGGCCGTGCTGGCGTCAGCCGGCGTGCGACGAGGCGGGCGCCACAGGTAGGCGCCGGCGAGCCTCGGCGAAGCTCACCATCTGCCTGGCGTCCTCGTCCCAGAGCTTCAGACGCACCGCCCGCAGCCCGTCCCACAGGGAAAGTGTGGGCACCTCGTGAAAGATCGGGTTCTCGTCATGGGCGAGCTGCAGGTTGTAGTTGGGAATCCGTGCGTTGAGATGGTGGATGTGGTGCAGCCCGATATTGCCCGAGAAGAACTGCAGCACCTTGGGCAGTTTCAGGTACGAGCTGCCCTTCAGCGCCGAGTCGGCGTAGTTCCAGCTGGCCGTGCCTTCCCAGTAGGCGTCCTCGAATTGATGCTGGACGTAGAAAAGCCAGATGCCGGCGGACCCGGTCACCAGCACTGTGGGCGCCGTCACCAGGAGGAAGTTCTCCCAGCCAAGCAGCAAGCACTGGGCGCTCACGAGGGCCGCCAGCGCAACATTGGTACCCATCACGCTCTGGCGCATACGACCGCGCGCCGAGCGGGCCGCAAACCGTGGGCCGATCAGCAGCGCGACGAAGGGCCCTATGCCGAACATCACAAGGGGGTTGCGAAACAGGCGGTAGCCGGCCCGCCCGCGGCGGCCCAGAGCGAGGTACTCGCCGATGGTCAGGGTGCGGACGTCGCCTCCGCCGCGCCGATCGAGGTCGCCGGAGGTGGCGTGGTGAATCGCGTGGTCGTGGCGCCAGCGCACAAACGGCGAGTAGACGAGCAGCCCCAGAGTCACGCCCAGCCACCGGTTGGCGCGTTTGGACACGAAGACCGAGCCGTGGGAGCAGTCGTGGTAGAGGACGAACGTGCGCATCAGAAAGCCGCTTGCGGGCACGGCAATGGCGAGCACGAGTAGGTAGGAGACGCCCAGCGCGAAGTACATCGCCACGGTCAGGCCCAGATAGGGCAAAACCGAGGTCGCCAGGTCCAGCCAGCTGCGGCCAAGACGCGGTTGGGCGTAAGGCGCGAGCACCTGCCGCCAACAGGGACTGCCGCCGGCAGGGTCAGCCCCGGCGGGTTCCGGGCGTTTCTGGGGTTCGACGGTTGCTTGCGGGGGCTCGGCGGTTGTTGGCCGAGATGCGGTCATGTTGCTCCCGCCCGGCGTGCTCAGTGGGCCGTGAGTGTGGCCTTCTCGATGACCA
>CAJCIJ010000172.1 GCA_903970315.1 Actinomycetota bacterium | reverse complement strand
CGTCGCCGCCCGCGGCGTGGGCATCGCCACGCGCGCCCTGGAGCTGGCGCTGCGCTACTCCCAGGAGCGAAAGACCTTTGGCAAGCCAATCGCCGAGCACCAGGCGGTCCTGTTCAAGCTCGCCGACATGGCCACCCAGGTCGATGCGGCGCGGCTTTTGACCCTGCGCGCCGCGCGACTGAAGGACGCCGGCGAGCGCTCGGATCTGGAGGCTGGGATGGCAAAGCTTTTCGCCTCGGAGGCCGGCCGCTTCTGTGTGGAGGAGTCCTTCCGCATCCACGGCGGCTACGGCTACTCCAAGGAGTACGAGATCGAGCGCCTCTATCGCGACGCACCGCTGCTTCTGATCGGCGAGGGAACGTCGGAGATCCAGCGCATGGTGATCGGGCGCAAGCTGCTGCAGCGGAACAAGGCTTGAGCACTGGCGACGCCAAGGCGCTGATCGAGACCGCCGTGCGGCGGTTCACCGATGAAGTGCCCGCGCTCGCCAATATCAAGCTTGTCGTCGACGTGGAGCTGCGCGGACGCGGCGACGTGCAGCAGTTTCGCCTCCAGATGCCCGAGGTGACGGTGACCAAGGAAATGGCCCCCGACGCACGCGTGCACGTGAGCATGCGGCGCGAGTTCTTCAACGTGATGGCAAACGAGGCCCGCGTGGTGGACTGGATCGAAGCGTTCACCTACGGCAAGGCCACGGCGTCGGGCCCCACGCAGTACCTGCAGCTGATCCGCAACGTGGTCGAGAAGCACGAGGAAAGGGCGCACCTGCGCCGCAGTCGCTCCTCGCGCCCTGTCGGCGGTGCCACCGCCGACACGGACGGGTAGCGCCGTAGTGCCGTAGCGCCGCCTAGGCCCAGGCGATCTGCTGGGCCAGATAATCCGGGCGCAGATCGATCAGGCCGCTGCGGCCGACGGTTGCCGTGGTGGCTACGCCTCAGTGGTACGTCGCGAACTGCTGCGCCAGAAACGCCAGCGACAGCACCAGGCAGACGCACATCATGATCAGGGAGAGGTTTTCGCGCATGTCCCGGGGACTCCTTGCCTGCGGCCCATCTTACGCGCCCGGACCCGCCGATGCCGAATATAGAAGCGTCGACGCAACTGCGGCCTACGCCAGCTGCGCCGCGCGCAAATCGCGCCCTAGGCGAACTGCGCCGAGGTCCCGATCACCTTGCCGGCGCTGTCAAGCGCCTGGACCTCGAACTCCCCATAGTCCCGGGCCACGGGGATTGCTGTCTCAAACCCAGACCTGGCGGCGTGTGCGATCACCGACATGTGCTTGGCGCTCGATCCGGCGAGCACGCGCCACGAGGCCAGCTGTGTGGCGCCGTTCCAGCTGGCATAGACGGTGGTGGCACCAGCGTGCTCGCGGGCCACCGCCGCGGGCGGCGTCAGCGGCAGTCCGACCCATTCATTGAGCTCTGACCGGTAGCTCTGGTCGGGGCTTGGGAAATCGCCTTCCAGCAGCAGCTTGCCGGCGTGGGAGTACTCCGAGAACCAGCGCCTCGAGCCCCAGCCGACGAAAACGTTGCCGTTGCCCAGCGGCTCGGTGTCGCCCATGTATTCGGATTCAAATTCGCCCCCGCCCGTGTATTGCGCCAGCAGCGACGCCGTGCGCGAAGCGAGGTCGAGCTTCAGCACGATCCCGCGCGAGGGCGCGGTGGCGTGCACCGAGGTGCCGCCGCCGGTGAGCTGGCAGCAGTGGTCGTCGAACATGGTCACAGTGGAACCCGGTCCGAACGTCACGTCGTGCTGCCACTGGAATTCGGCGCCCGCGCCGAACTTGAAGCTTGAGTTGCGACCGCCCAGCGTCCACTCGATCTTGCCCGTGGCGATGTTCACCAGGTAGGCCGCCCAGGTGTTGCGCATCGACACCAGGAAGGTCCCGTTGTTGGCCACGTCGATGGCATTCACGTGGTAGGCGTCCCAGGGGAAGCCGTTGGTTGGGACCGTTGCGTAGGACTGGCTCAGAGGGATGTGCTTGAGGGCGTCCCAGGTGCGCAGGAGCTTGCCCGTCTTGAGGCTGTACTCCTGCACCGCTGAGTCGGTCATGGCGCCGTTGTACGCGCCACCGTAGGCCGACAGGTTCAGCGGGATGTCCTTGTTGGCGGTCACCCATGCGTCTTCGCCGACGATGCGCAGCTCGTGCAGCGTGATCTTCCAACCGTCGGCGCCGTGCACGCGCGCGATTACCTGGTAGTGCTGATTGACGATCACGTCTTCACCGCTTTCGGTGGCGCCGTTCTTGGTGACCACGCCCTGCCACCAGGCAAGCGCCGGCTTGCCCTGATAGGTCTGGCGGCTGAGGTTGACCGCGACCACATCCGTTGGCACGGGCTGGAACCACACGGGCTGCAGACGATCGTCGAGGATCAGCGGGCCGCTCTGGCCGACCATGGGCGGTTCGTTTAGTTCATAGAAGCTCGTGGTCAGGATGTAGCCTGGTGCGAGGTCGGCAGCTACGGTGCGCCCGTCTGTCTTGACGATCGGTGGATGCAGCGAGGGCTCCGTGTAGAAGCTGTAGGCGCCCTTGGTCGTGTAGGCGCCGATTGGGGGGCCGTGCGAGCCGCCCAGCGCGAGATCGACAGCCACGAAGCCAACCACGGCGACGGCGACTGCGGCAGGCAGGCCAAAGAGTGCGCGCCGGGTTGACGTGGCGGCCCGCGGTAGCAGCAAGAACGCCATCACACCGGCCAGCCCGGCGAAGCCCGCACCGATCAGGTAAGCCAGCCGGAAGCCGTCAGTCAGGGATTCCAGCTCGCCGTGTCGCGAGGCGATCAGCGACGTCGAGTGCTGCGTGGCGAGCGTGATCAGCAGCGCCAGCCCCAAACCGCCGCCGACCTGGCGCGAGGTGTTGACCAGCCCGGACGCAAGTCCCGCCTGGCCCTCCTTGGCCCCCTGGGTGGCGGCGATGGTGGACGGAACGATCGACATCGCGATCCCCGCCGCGGTCAGCAGGCCCGGGACCATCACGTAGATGATCGGACT
>CAJCIJ010000171.1 GCA_903970315.1 Actinomycetota bacterium | reverse complement strand
CGGGCCGCCGCCGCAGCGTCGCCGGGCTCGTCTTCGTGGCTCTTCTGTCGGGCATCGACGAAGCCGCTCTTTTGATCGTCCTTGCGCGGGTGGCCGTCGCGATCTCGGCGTCTCACCGCCCCAGGAACATCCCCGTGCATCTGGGGCCGGTGCATACCCACGCCACCATCGGGGCGCTGTTTGCGATCGCCTTTGCGCTGGCTGCGCTGCGCTTTGTGCTTCAGGCCCCTCTGGCGGTGATGTCCGCACGCATCGGCTCGGCCGTGCAAGCCCGGCTGCGCCGCGATCTGTTTGACGCATACAACAGCGCCTCGTGGTCGATGCAGTCGCGCGAGCGCGAGGGGCACCTTCAGGAGATCGTCACCAGCCAGGTGCTGCAGGCGACCACCGGCGCTCTGCAGGCCTCTCAGCTGCTGATCGCCGCGATCACCTTCGGTGTGCTCATGGCCTTCGCGTTCCTGCTCAGCGCCCCCGCTGCCGCCGTCATCTTCGTGGCCGCCATCGTGCTGTTTGCGGCCCTGCAGCCGTTGCGTGCCCTGGGGGTTGCGCGCGCCAGGGCGCTGTCGCGTGCCCAGATCGACTTTGCCGGTGGGGTGGGCGAGGCCAGCCGACTGGCCGAGGAGACCAAGGTGTTCGGCGTGGCCGCCGCGCAGGGTCGGCGCATCGACGCCCTGATCGGCCGTGCCGAACAGCTCTTCTACCGAACGCAGATGATCGCACGGCTGGTTCCAAGCGTTTATCAGGGCCTGAACCTGGTGCTGCTCGTGGGTGTGCTGTTTGGCCTCTACGCCGAGGGGGCAAGCCACGCGGCGTCACTGTCGGCGGTCGTGCTCCTCGTCGTGCGCGCCGGCAACAACGGTCAGCAGATCCAGAGCTCCTACCAGGGTCTGCGCCAGTCGTTGCCGTTCATCGAGCGCCTCCAGGACACCGCCAAGCGCTTCCAGCGCGGCCGCGAGCAGTACGGCTCTGTGGCGCTGGCCGAGGTCCGCACGGTGGCCTTCGAGAACGTCTCCTTCGCCTACCGCCAGGGAGAGCCCGTGCTGCGCAACATCTCCTTCCACGTCAATGCCGGCGAGGCCGTCGGGATCATCGGCCCGTCCGGCGGCGGCAAGTCAACGCTCGTCTCGCTGCTTTTGCGGCTGCGCATCCCCGAGTCCGGCCGCTACATCGGCCGCTACCTGGTCAATGACATACCCGCGCAGCAGTTCGCGCCCGCCGACTGGAGCGACCGCTTTGCGTATGTCTCCCAGGAACCACGGCTGATCCACGCCACCGTCGCCGAGAACATCCGCTACTTCCGGCCCCTGGACGATGCCGCCGTGCAGCGCGCCGCGCGCCTGGCCCGTATTCATGACGACATCGTCGGCTGGCCGCAGGGATACGACACCCTCGTCGGGCCCCGAGCCGATGCCGTCTCCGGCGGACAGCAGCAGCGCATCTGCATCGCCCGGGCGCTTGCCGGCCGGCCGCAGGTGCTGATCCTCGACGAGCCCACCAGCAGCCTGGACCCGATCTCGGAGGCGATCATCAAGGAGTCGTTGACCGCCCTGCGCGACGAGCTCACGCTGTTTCTCGTCGCCCACCACCCCTCGACGCTGGCGGTGTGCGACCGCGTGATGGTGATCGTCGACGGCCGCCTGGCCGCGTTCCAGACCCCCGACCGGCTGGCCTGGGATGACCCCTACTACCGCTCCGCAACGCTTCTGGGAGCCGCTTCGTGAGCGCCGTTGAGCCGCCGGGACGGCTGCCCGACTTCTTCATCGTCGGCCACGCCAAGAGCGGCACCACGGCGCTGTACGAGATGCTCAAAGGGCACCCGCAGATCTTCATGCCCGACAGCAAGGAGCCGTGGTTCTTTGCCTCCGAGCTACACGAGCGCACTCCGCCCCGGCCCCAGGGTACGCCGCAGACGCTTGCGCAGTACAGGGCGTTGTTTGCGGCGGCCCATAAGCAGCAGCGCGTGGGCGAGGCGTCGGCGCTGTACCTGTGGTCGCGCACTGCCGCCGGTCGCATCGCTGCGGTGGCGCCGGGGGCGAAGGTGATCGCGATCCTGCGCGAGCCCGCAAGCTTTCTGCGCTCCTTGCACATGCAGTTCGTGCAGGCCTACGTCGAGGACGAGCCCGATTTCAAGCGTGCGCTTGCGCTGGAGGATGACCGCCGCGCCGGCCGCCACAGATCGCGCCACACCTACTGGCCCCAGGCGGTGCTGTACTCCGACCACGTCCGCTACGCCGAGCAGCTCGGTCGCTACCGCGAGCACTTCGGTGCCGAGCAGATGCTCGTGCTCATCTACGACGACCTGCGCGCCGACAACGACGCCGCGGTGCGGCGGGTGCTGGGTTTCCTCGGAGTCAACGACACGGTTGCGATCGCGCCCAGGGAGGCCAACCCCTCCGTCCAGGTCCGTTCGCGCCGGGTCCATGAGCTCGTGCATGCTGTGTCCGTTGGCCACGGGCCCGTCTCGCTGCGCGCCAAGGGCGCCGTCAAGACGGTCGTGCCGCGCCGTGTGCGCCGCGCCGCCTTGCACGCCACCCAGCGCCACGTGGTGTTCACCGAGCCGCAGGCCGCCGACGAGGAGTTGATGGCCGCTCTGCGCCGTCGCTTTGCCGGCGAGGTCGATGCGATCAGCGAGTACCTGGGCCGCGACCTTGTGAGCCTCTGGGGCTATGACCGGCTCCACTGAGCTGAGCGCCGCCCCGCGCGGTGCACCCACGGCCGGTCGCATGCCGGACTTCTTCATCGTCGGCCACGCCAAGAGTGGCACCACCGCGCTGTATGAGATGCTCGCCCGCCACCCGCAGTTTCACCTCTCCGCGGTCAAGGAGCCGTGGTTCTTTGCCACCGACATGCGCTACCGGTTCGCGCCCCGGGTCGGCTCGGTGCCACAGTCGCTACAGGAGTACCTCGCGCTGTATGCCGGTGCGCCGGAGGGGTCGCTGGTGGGCGACGCCTCCTCGTGTTACCTGTGGTCGCGCACCGCCGCCGCGGGGATCGCGCCGCTGGCGCCGCAAGCGCGCATCATCGCCATCCTGCGCGAGCCCGCGAGCTTTCTGCGGTCGCTGCACCTGCAGCTGTTGCAGACCCACGTGGAGTCCGAGCGCGACCTGCGGCGCGCGCTGGAGCTTGAGCCAGAGCGCCGGCAGGGACGCAGGATTCCGCGCCGCTCGCACCGGCCCCAGCTGCTTTTGTACTCCGACCACGTCCGTTACGTCGAGCAGCTGCGCCGCTATCAGGCGCTGTTCGGCCGCGAGCAGATGCTCGTGCTGATCTACGACGACTTCCGGGCCGACAACGCCGGCACTGTGGCGCGGGTCCTGCGTTTTCTCGGTGCCGACGACTCCGTTGCGATCGCGCCCGCCGACGCCAACCCGACCGTGCGGATGCGCTCGCAGACCCTGGACACCCTGCTGCACGAGGTCTCGGTCGGGCGCCACCCCGCGGCGCGCGCGGTCAAGCGTGCCATCAAGCCGCTCGCTTCTCGCCGTGTGCGCCGGCGCGCCATGGAGACATTCCGACAGCGGTTGGTCCTTGGGGCGGTGGCACCGCCGGACGAGCGACTGATGGCAGAGATTCGCCTTCGCTTCAAGGCCGAGGTGGTCGCGGCCGGCGACTACCTGGATCGCGATCTGGTGGGGCTGTGGGGCTATGACCGGCTTGGCTGACGTGGCGAGCCCGAGCAATCGGGCGGGGGCCGGCGTCTTCGCCGGCGAGGGGCAGCGCGCGCGCGTTCCGACGGGCGCCCGGTTTCCGGACTTCTTCATCGTCGGGCATGCCAAGAGCGGCACGACGGCGCTGTACGAGATGCTCAAGGCTCACCCGCAGATCTTTCTGCCGCAGCGCAAGGAGCCGCAGTTCTTTGCCAAGCGGGCCGGGGCGGAGGGCGCACACACGCGGGCCGAGCGCGCAGGGGCCGGTGCGCAGACGCCGGCGTCGCGCTTTGATCAGACCGGCCGGCGCGACGAGACGATCCAGGACTACCTGGCGCTCTTTGCGCCTGCCCGCGACGACCAGTTGGTCGGCGAGGGCTCGACTTTCTATCTGTGGTCGCAGGTCGCCCCCGGCCGGATCGCCGAGGTGGCCCCCGATGCCCGCATCATCGCGATCCTGCGCGAGCCCGCTGCCTTTCTGCGCTCGCTGCACATGCAGATGGTGCAAAACCGCGCCGAGACAGAGCGGGATCTGCGCGCGGCGATCGCCCTGGAGCCCGTGCGCCGCCGCGGCCAGCAGATCCCGCGCGACGCCCACTGGCCAGAGGCGCTGATGTATACCCAGCGCGTCCGCTACGTCGAGCAGTTGCGCCGGTATGAGGCGCTGTTCGGGCGCGAGCAGATGCTCGTCCTGATCTACGACGACTTCAGGGCCGACAACGCCGGCACTGTGGCGCGGGTGCTGCGGTTCTTGGACGTCGATGACACCGTGGCGCTGGCGCCCGTGGAGGCAAACCCCAGCGTTCGGGTGCGCTCGCCGGCGCTTGACCGCGCCGTGCGTGCCGTCTATCAGGGCATCGGACCGGCCGGACGGTCTGCGCGCGCCGCGACCATGCTTGTGCCGCAGCCTGTTCGCGGAGCGGCCCTGCGGGCTGTGCGCCGTCACGCCGTCTACGCCAAGCCGCAGCCGGCCGACGACCGGCTGATGAGAGAGCTTCGCCGTCGCTTTTTGCCCGAGGTCGTCGCGGCCGGCGAGTACCTCGATCGGGACCTCGTGGGGCTGTGGGGATATGACCAGCTCGGCTGACGTGGCCGGCTCGGCCGGTCTGACCCGGCCGCGGGATGTGACCCTACGGGCCGATCTGACCGGGGTCGGCGTCTTCGCCGGCGAGGGGCAGCGCGCGCGCGTTCCGACGGGCGCCCGCGTTCCGGACTTCTTCATCGTCGGCCACGCCAAGAGCGGCACGACGGCGTTGTACGAGATGCTCAGGCGACACCCGCAGATCTTCATGCCCGATCTGAAGGAGCCGCGCTTCCTGGCCGAGGATCTGCGCGCGCTGGTGTCGCACTCGCCCAACGGCAAGCAGCCGCAGACGCTGGAGGCCTACCTGGCGCTGTTTGCCGACGCCAGGCCCGACCAGCGCGCCGGCGAGGCCTCACCGTCGTACCTGCGCTCGCGCACCGCCGCCGGCGCCATCGCCGAGTTGCAGCCCCAGGCACGGATCATCGCGATCCTGCGTGAGCCCGCGAGCTTTCTGCGCTCGCTGCATATGCAGCTTCGCCAGGACGGCGTGGAGACCCACGCGCAGTTGCGCGATGCGCTGGCGGCCGAGCCGATCGTGCGAGACGGCCGTCGCATCTACCGCTACACCGACTACCTGCACTACGTCGAGCAGCTGCGCCGTTATGAGGCGCTGTTCGGCCGCGAGCAGATGCTCGTCCTGATCTACGACGACTTTCGCACCGACAACCAGGCCACGGTGCGGCGCGTCCTGCGCTTCCTGGACGTTGATGACACGGTTGCGATCGGACCCGTCGATGCCAACCCCACCGTGCGCATGCGCTCGATGTGGCTCGACAGAGTGGTTCGCGATCTCTATGCCGGCCGCGGTGGCGCGGCGAAGGCGGTGCGCGCACTGCGCGGGGTGGTGCCGGAGCGGGCGCGCAAGGCGGTCCTGCCGGCGGTGCGCCGCCGCGTGGTTTACGGCAAGCCGCAGCCGGCCGACGAGCGGCTCATGAGCGAGTTGCGCGACCGCTTCAAGGACGAGGTCGTGGCGCTGGGGCAGTACACCGACCGCGATCTCGTTACCGAGTGGGGCTATGGCCCACGCTCCTAGCGTCGACGCCGTCGATGCGATGCGCCGGGACGAGCAGGAGCGCGCGCTGCCCGACGGCGACGTGTTTGTCTCCTGTCCGGCGCCCATGGGGCGAGGGGGTCTGGGGCGGCATCTCGAGGAGATCGTCGCTGCGCTCTCGCGCGGTGGGCAACGCCACTCGTGGATCGGCGAACCCGTCGTCTGGCCCGGAGGCGACCGTCGGAGGCCGGCACCGGCTGCACTGGCAATGCGGGCCTCGCGCCCGCTGTTTCGGCGGTCGGCGCCGATGCGCCACTGGGCCGCAAGCGTCCGCTTTGACAGCGAAGCGGCTGCGGCGCTGCCCGGGGCTGGCCATCTACTTGCGTTCAACGGGTGTGCATCGGCGCAGCTGCGCGCCGCGCGCCGCCGCGGGTACCAGTCGGTGGCGATCGTGTCGGCCACCGCTCACTTCGCCCAGGTGGTGCGCCGCCATCAGCAGGCCTACGCGAATCACCCGGTGGAACGGCCGTGGTCGGCGCGCCTGCTGGCACGCAATCTGGCCGAGTACCGCCAGGCCGACCGCATCTATGTCGCCTCGCGCCACGTCTGGGAGTCGTTCGTGTCCGAGGGCTATGACCCCGAGCGCCTGGTGTGCTTCCCGCTGACTCCCCACCCAAGGTTCGTGCCGTCGTCAGACGAACACGGGCGCAGTACCTTCGACGTCGTCTACACCGGCAGCCTGTCGGTGGCCAAGGGGACGCCGTTGCTGATCGAGGCCTTCCAGCGTCTTGACGGCGACGACCTGCGCCTGGTGCTCGCCGGCGGCTGGGGCACCGCTGCGATGCGCCGCTACGTCCAACGGGCATGTGCGCGCGACCGGCGCATCGAGGTCCACACCGGCGACCCGTTGGAGCGCCTGCAACGGGCGCGCCTCTACGTCCATCCCTCCTACTCGGATGGCTTCTCCTATGGGGTCGCCGAGGCGCTTGCGTGCGGGGTGCCCGCGGTAGTCACGGAGGACACGGGAGCCAAGGAGCTGATCGAGCACGGTCTCAACGGCCTGGTGGTCCCCACGGGGGACGCCGACGCGCTGGGCGCCGCGATCGCGGCCACCTACCGGGGGGAGTGGATCGGCGATGGCGGCCATGGCCTTGGCGGGTCATGACCGGCCGCTCCGCCTGGTGGTCGCGGGCGTCTCGACCTCGGCGACCTGCGGAGTGCGCGCCCACGCCAACAGGCTCGCCGAACAGATGCAACGTGAAGGGTGTGCGTGCACACAGCAGTGGCTGGAGCGCGGCTCCGCGTCGGTGGCGCAGACCAGGGCGGCGTTTGGGCCCTGGACAGCCGAGCTGAGCGCGCAGGTTGGGCGCGAAGCGCCCGACGCCGTCCTGTTGCACTACTCGGTCTTCAGCTACTCGTTCCGGGGTATCCCCGTGTTTGTGCCGGGGACGTTTGCGGCCTTGCGCCAGGCCCGCGTGCCCGTGGTGTCGATCATGCACGAGCTGGCATACCCGTGGCGCCGAAACGGCGGGCGCGGCGCCGCGTGGGCGCTGACCCAGCGCCTGGCGCTGGTGGCTGCTGTGCGCGGGTCCGACGCGATCCTGGTCACCTCCCAGGAGCGCGCCGACTGGCTGGCCGCAGCGGGGTGGCTGCCGCGCAGGCCCGTGGCCGTGGCGCCCGTGTTCTCGAATCTGCCCGCGCCCAGCTCCGGCGGAGCGGCGGGCACGCCCGACGCCGGGCCAGCCTTGGGACGGCGATCCGCGGACGCGCCTGTCGTGGGCGTGTTCGGTTACGCCTACGACGGCGCCATGAGATCGCTCGTGCTGGACGCACTGGGGGAGCTGCGTGCACGGGGGGTGGCGGCGTGCTTGCTTCTCCTTGGCGCCCCTGGGCCGGAGTCGGAGGCGGCGCAGTCGTGGCGGCGGGCTGCGGGGAGCCGCCGGTTGGATACGGCAATCACGTTCTCTGGGGTGCTGCCCGCGCAACAGCTGTCCGATGCGCTGGCGGCGTGTGACCTGCTCGTGTTTGCCGACGAGCCCGGGCCGTCGTCGCGGAAGGGAACCCTGGCTGCCGCGCTGGCCTCAGGCACGGCCGTGGTCGCGGCCGACGGTCCCCGCACCTGGGTCGAGCCGGTCGCCGCCGGCGCGCTGGCGATTGCCGACCCGAAGCCGGCGCCACTGGCACAGGCGATGGCCGAGCTCTTGGCCGACGAGCCAGCCCGCTCCGCACTCGGCGCTCGCGGTCAGGCGTTTGCTGCCGAGCGTATGAGCGTGGAGCGGACCGCGGAGGCGGTGAAGGGGCTGCTCACAACGTAAGCCGAGCCCGCTCCGGCGGCTTCACTGCAGCGGGACCATCCTGCTACCTTGATGTACATGACCACAGTTGGCGTAGCGGAGCTTCGGCAGAACCTGAGCAAGTATCTCCGTCTCGTCGCTGGAGGCGAGCGCCTTGTCGTGACCGAGCGCAACAAGCCAGTCGCAGAGCTGGGGCCACCGCCCAGCACGGGGCAGGCGCTTGACCGACTGATCGCAGACGGGCGCGTCTCGCGTCCGCGGCGCCTGGGCCTGCCCGAGCCGCTGCAGCTGGCCCGCGATCCGCATGCCCTGAGCCGTGCGCTTGACGAGGTCCGCGGCCAGCACTGAGCGTGTCGCTGTTCTACCTCGACGCCTCGACGCTCGTAAAATTGGTGCACGCCGAGCCCGAGACTGCTGCGCTTCGCGCCTTCCTAGCCGGTGCTGACCTGCTTTCCAGTGAGCTCGCGCTTGCCGAGGTGCCCCGCGCCATAAGTCGCGCGGTTGCCCACGATTCCGCGCTTGCGTCCGAGCCGCTCATGACTGGAGCGGGGGAACTTCTTGATGCCGTCGCTCTGCTGCCAGTGGATCGCGCGCTTCTCGCCGCCGCCGGCGCGTTCCAGGAGCCAGCCCTGCGCACCCTGGACGCGATTCACGTCGCCGCCGCGATCGACCTCTCGCCGATCGACGGATTCGTCAGCTATGACGAGCGGCAGAGCGCGGCCGCCCGACTGGCCGGACTGCGTACCTTCGCCCCCGGTGCTGACCCGTAGCCCTACGAACCTGCAGCCCAGGTCTCGCCAGCCCGGCGGTAGGCCCCCATCAGCGCCGCCACGTGCTGATCAGCGGAGAACCGCTCGGCCACCACGGCCCGCCCCGCCTGCCCCATGCGCTCGCGACGCGCGGGATCGTCCAACAGCGCCTGGAGCGCTTCGGCCAGCGCCTGGTGGTCGCCAGGCTTGACCAGCAACCCGGTCTTCCCGTCGGTCATCCAGTCCAGGATGCCACCCGCGGCAGTGGCGACCACCGGCCGCCCTGCGGCCAGCGCCTCGATGCCCACGATCCCGAACGGCTCGGGCCAGACCGAGGGCACGACCGCCACATCGGCCGCCTCAA
>CAJCIJ010000170.1 GCA_903970315.1 Actinomycetota bacterium | reverse complement strand
CTCCGCGTCGAACCGCGCCACCGGCAGCGCCTTGGCACGCAACACGGGGTCGCCCAGCTTGCGCACGTGGCGCAGCGCCGCATCTCGGCGCGCAAGCGTCTCGGCGTCAAGCTCGGGCTCTGTATCGCGCTCACGAGCGTCGACGTCGGGGTCAGGCGGCTTGGCCTCGGCAACGGCTGCTTGGGGGTCAGTCATGGTCACCTGAGTTTAGGGGCCGGAGCCTCGAGCCCAGGGCCGTGACGCACGACTACGCCCAACGCCGCGGACCGACCGCGCCGCTCGCTCAATGCGGATCGACGTCCACGCTGAAACTCACGCCTGTGTGCTCGCGCGCGGATGCCGCGTCGCCGACGGCCTCGCGAAGCACCGCCACGGTGCCACCGCGATCCTGGGTCTTGATCAACAGCGCACGGCGCTGTGAACCGCGCAGACGAAAGAGCGGCGCGGGTCCCAACACGGTCGTTGCCGGCGCCTCACACTGCTGGCGCACGTTCGCTGCGATCTGGCCGGCGGCCGCAGCGGCGGCCTGGGAAGTCGCCGACGAGCAGGTCACGCGTATGAGGTGCGAGAACGGCGGGTATGAAAGGGCGCGGCGGCGCTGGAGCTCTGCTGCCAAAAACCCGTCGCTGTCGTGCTTGGCCGCGTAGCGGATGGCCCGCGCCTCTGGCGCGACTGTCTGGACGAGCACATGTCCGTCACCGCCCCTGCCGACGCGGCCGGCCAGCTGCGCAATGAGAGCGAAGGTGCGCTCCTCGGCGCGAAAGTCAGGGAACCCCAGCGTGGCATCGGCGTCGACCACGACGCCAAGCGCCACGCCTGGAAAGTCATGGCCCTTGGCAACCATCTGTGTGCCCAGCAGCACTCCCGATGGTGCGCGCTCGAAGCGCTGCAGGACTGCGGCGCCGGGGTCGCGACCAGGGCCGCTGCGGGTGCCGCCGAGTGCCACATCGCCGTCCAGCCGGAAGACCGAGAACCCATCGCCGCCGAGCACGGCGGCAAGGTCGCGCTCCAGCCGCTCGGTCCCCATGCCGTGGCGCGCCAGCGAGCCCGAGCCGCACCGGCAGCGCTCTGGCACCGTCTCGCTGTGCCCGCAGTGGTGGCAACTCATGCTCGCTGCGCCGCGATGCAGCACGAGCGCGACATCGCAGTTGGGGCACCCCCAGAGCGCGCCGCAGTCGCGGCAAGTCAAAAACGCCGACCAGCCGCGCCGGTTGAGCAGCACGATCGCCTTGCCCGCGCGCTGGCGCACCTGTGCCAGCGCATGGACGGTCTGCGGGTGCAGGCCCGACGGCACGCCGCGCATGTCGAGTATCCGCACCTCCGGCAAGGGCCCGCCGTCGACCCTGCGGGGTAGCCGCACGCGCGCGGCAGCGTGGTAGGTCTCGGCACGGGGCGTGGCGCTGCCCAGCACCAGCAGAGCGTTTGCGGCACGAGCGCGCTCGGCGGCCACGGCGCGAGCGTCATAGCGCGGATCGCCCTCGTGTTTGTAGGAGGACTCGTGCTCCTCGTCGACAACGACCAGGCCCAGGTCCGCCACCGGTGCAAAGACCGCCGATCGTGGCCCCACGCAGACGCGCGCGGTGCCCGCACGCAGCCGGCGCCACTCGTCGTAGCGCTCACCGAGTGACAGGCGCGAATGCAGTACCGCCACGGTGTCGCCGAGACGCTCCACAAACCGACCCACCATCTGCGGGGTCAGGGCGATCTCAGGCACAAGGATGATCACGCCGCGACCTCGCGCCAGCGCGTCGGCTGCGGCGCGCAGGTAGAGCTCCGTCTTGCCCGAGCCGGTCACGCCGTGCAACAAGACCTGGGCTCCATCGGGCCGGTCCAACCCGGCCGTCAACGACCCCAGGGCCACCTGCTGATCGGGCGTCAACGGCAGCGGCTGGCGCGATCGCGAGCCAATGGGCGTGTGAAGAGGCCGGCGTCCAACCTCGCGGCCCTCCAGGGTCACAAGCCCGCGTGTCGCCAGGCGGCGCACGGCCGCCGTACCACCGGGCACGGCGCCGGCGAAGACCGGTCCGTGGGCCAGCTGCTCCAGCAGCTCGCGTTGACGCTCGGTGAGTCTTTCCTCCGCGCCGCCGGTACTGACGAGCTGCTGTCCTTGCTGTGTGAGCTCGGCCATCAGCCGCACGCGCGGGCGAGCAGCCTGGGAGGCGGTCCCGGGCGGCAGCATCAGGCTCAATGCGCGCGCAGGTGTCGAGCAGTATTCGCGCGCCAGCCAGCCGGCCAGCTCGACAAGCTCGGCGGGCACGTCCAGCGCCATCGCCCGGCGAGGTGCGAGCAACTTCGAGGCCGGAACCTCGCTGTGGTCGGCGATGCCCACCACCACGCCCATCAGCTCCTGGCGGCCGAAGGGCACCAGCAGCAAAGACCCCACGCCGACGGTCTCCTGCAGATCGCGCCCCAGCCGGTAGTCAAACGGCCCGCGCAGAGCCCGCGTTCGGTGCAGTGGCTGGACCTGTGCGATCGCGGCGTTCACACCCAAGTTCTAACCGTCACCTCGGACTGTGCTGCTCCGCCGGAGCACGAAGCCCGGCCGGCGGCCGGCGGGGGCAGCACTTGGCCAGCTGGACGTACTGCGGACGCGCACGCCGTAGCCGGCGCGCTGCCGCCCCTAGACGCCGCCGGCAGTCCCGACCGGCTCGCCGGCATCCAAGCCGGCGGCGGCCCGCAACGCAGGTGCTCTGTCGACGCTCTCCCACGTGAAGTCGTGGTCCTCGCGTCCAAAATGACCGTAGGCGGCAGTCTTCTCGTAGATCGGCCGGTGGAGCTTGAGCTCTGAGCGGATCACACCGGGGCGCAGATCGAAGTGTTGATCGACGAGCGCAGCGATCTGGGAGCGCGGGATCCGCTCGGTGCCGAACGTCTCGACCATCAGCGAGATCGGGTGGGCCATTCCGATCGCGTAGGCAACCTGCACCTCGGCGCGGTCCGCCAGGCCGGCAGCGACGATGTTCTTGGCCACCCAGCGCGCGGCGTAGGCGGCGGAGCGGTCAACCTTGGAGGGATCCTTACCGGAGAAGGCGCCGCCGCCGTGACGTGCCATGCCGCCATAGGTGTCAACGATGATCTTGCGGCCCGTCAGCCCGCAGTCGCCCATCGGCCCGCCGATCACGAACCGCCCGGTGGGGTTGACTAGAAAGTTGCGAAGCAGCTTCTTCTCGTCGTAGAGGTGCGTGGGCAGGACGGGGCGCACGACGTGTTCGAAGAGGTCGGGCTTGATCATCGCCTCGGCATCGATCCCGTCGGCGTGTTGAGTGGAGATCAAAAGCTTCTCGATCTCCACCGGCTTGTTGTCCTGATAGCGGACTGTGACCTGGGTCTTGCCGTCCGGTCGCAGGTAGGGAATTATCTCGGCCTTGCGCACCTCGGCGAGCCGCCTTGCGAGCTTGTGGGCCAGCGATATGGGCAGCGGCATCAGCTCGTCGGTCTCACGCGTGGCGTAGCCGAACATCATCCCCTGGTCACCGGCACCGGCGACATCGAGCTCGTCCTCGTCGGAGGGGTCGTGGCGCATCTCGTAGGCCTTGTCGACGCCCTGGGCGATGTCGGGCGACTGCTTGTCGATCGCATTGATGACGGCGCAGGTGGCGCAATCAAAGCCGTATTCGGCGTTGTCGTAGCCGATCCGCTTGACCACGCCACGCGCAACCTCGGGAATGTCAACCCAGGTCTCGGTGGTGATCTCGCCGGACACGACGATGAGCCCGGTGTTGACGAGTGTCTCGCACGCCACGCGCCCGTAGGGATCATCGGCCAGGACGGCATCGAGAATGGCGTCGGAGATCTGGTCGGCGATCTTGTCCGGGTGGCCCTCGGTGACAGACTCCGATGTAAACAGGAACTCGTTGTCAGACAGGTTGATCATGGCTCACCGGTGCGCACGTGGCGGGGTCGTGGGTTGTCGTGGCGCCGGTGTTGCCGGCGCAAAGGCGCAGTTTACGCCGCATCCCGCCGTGCACGTGCGCCGGTGGCGGTACCGGAGCGATCGCTGCGGCCCCGACGGCGGCCAGGCGGGCGACCGGCACCGGGGCCCATCGCGCGTTGCCCGCGCTCGACGTAGTCGATGATCAGGGGCACACCGTCCATGCCGTAGCGAGCCCGTAGCCGGTTCTCGACAAAGAAGGCGTAGTCGCGCTTGAGGCGCTTGCGCGAAGCGACCTGGATCGCAAAGCGCGGTGGCGACTGGTCGATCTGGGTCATGTATATGAGCTTCAGCCGAGTGGCTCCGGATCCGCGGCCTGCCAGCGGTGGCTGGCGAGCACTGACGGTCTCGGCGAGAAAGCGGTTGAGCTCCGGTGTGGGAATGCGCACGGCGGCGCGATCCGCCAGCGCCACCGCCTGCGTGAGCAGAAGCCTCGCGTTGCGGCCCGTCTTGGCGCTGGCGGTGACCAGGCGCGGGCGCAGGCGCAGCTTGGTCGCGATCCGGGCGCGCTCGTGCTCTAGGTCGCGCAGACCGTCCTCGACGAGGTCCCACTTGTTGAGCACCAGCACCGTCGCGCAGCCGGCCTTCATCGCCTGCTCGGCGATGCGGAGATCCTGCGAGGTGACGCCGTCGGCGGCGTCGCAGACCACCATCGCCACGTCGGCGCGCTCTGCGGCGCGCAGCGAGCGCACCGAGCTGTAGTACTCGATCGAGTCGGTCACCTTTGACGATCGCCGCAGCCCCGCTGTGTCGACCAGCACGACGCTGCGGCCATCGACCATCAGATGCGTGTCGATCGCGTCACGCGTGGTCCCGGCTCGTTCGGACACGATCACGCGATCACTGCCCAAGAACCGGTTTACGAGCGAGGACTTGCCGACGTTCGGGCGGCCGATGACCGCGAGCCGCACGGCACCGTCCGGTTTGGGCTCCGGAGCCGCGGAGCCGCCGTGGGCATCGATCCGCTCCAGCAGCTCGCCGCAACCGATGCCGTGTGCCGCGGAGACCGCCAGCGGCTCCCCCAACCCCAACCGGTGAAACTCGGCAGCGAGGTGGGCGTCGGCGGGGGTGTCGCACTTGTTGGCGGCAAGCAGCACGGGAATGGTCGCGCCACGCAGCAATGCCGCAAGCTCCTGATCTCCGGGTCGCAATCCCGCACGCGCATCGACCACCAGCACCGCCACATCGGCCTCATCCAGCCCGGCGCGCGCCTGCGCCTGGATCGACCTGGCCATCTCGTCTGCGTCCTCCAGGTCGACGCCACCGGTGTCCATCAAGGACAGCCGCCGTCCGTTCCACTCGCACTGGACTTCGTTTCGGTCACGGGTGACGCCGGGGCGCTCGTGCACCACCGCCTCACGCCTGCCCGCCAGCCGGTTGACCAAAGACGACTTGCCCACGTTCGGATAGCCGACGATTGCAACCTTCATAGCGATCCTGACGATAGAGCCTGGCCCGGTTCAGTCAGGGCAGTGGCCGAGCTGACTGGGTCAGCCATAGTAGCGGCCGACCACCAACAGCTGGCTGAAGATGTCGTCGGCCAGAAATGCCAGCACAAGCGCCGGGCCCAGCACGGCGTAGTACCGCCTGCCGCCCACGCTGACCGCCAGCGCCATGCCCACTGCAAAGAGCGGTAAGAGCGGCAGCAGGTAGCGCGCCTGCGTGTAGCTGGCGCCGGCTTCGGTGCCGAAGTACGACGCACCCCCGATCAGCGCGACCAGCCCGAGCCCCATGATCGCGTAGACGGCAAGCTCGGCCCACCGCGCACCCAGCGCTCGCCAGGCACGCGCCAGGGCAGCGAAGAAGGCCAGCAGCACCGCGACACCCACGCCCAGCGCGACGTCGTAGACCCATGGCGAGAAGGCCGTTTCCAGCCAGCCGTACTGTCCCACGAAGCCGTTGAACCAGATCTGGCGTGTCGTCGACAAACCCGCCACGTAGGGCTTCATGCCGGGCAGATGGGGCAGGAACAGCTTCCA
>CAJCIJ010000169.1 GCA_903970315.1 Actinomycetota bacterium | reverse complement strand
CGCCGCGCTGGTACTGGCCACGGGTTTGGGCCCGAAGCGAGCGAGACCGGGGGTGGGAGTGGTCGCCCTGGCAACGGCCCCGCCGGCTGTGACCGGGTACCTGTTGGAGTCCTTTATCGATCGCCGTCTGGGGCGGCCGCTGCCGATGGCGGTGGGGCTGGTCGGCGGCGCGGCATTGATGGCCGCGTCGGACCGGGCCGTGGATCGCGGGCGGACCGTCGCGGACGCGGGCGCGGTGGACGGTCTACTGCTGGGGGTTGCCCAGAGCCTGGCGTTGGCCCCGGGCGTGTCGCGCAGCGGGGCCACCCTGTCTGTTGCGCGCGCGCGCGGGTTCGACAGGGGCGCGGCAGACGCGCTATCGGCAGATGTGGGCATCCCCGTGATCGCCGGCGCCGGTGCCCTGAAGGTGGCCAGGTCGCTGATGCGCGCGCGGCCGACCGAGATATCCCGCCAGCTCGTCGCGGGCTTCGCTGCGTCATTCCTGTCGACTCTGGCCAGCGACCGGGTGATGGGACCCGGCCGCTCCTCGGTGCGCGAGCGCGCGCTGACTCCGTATGCGGGCTACCGCGTGGGCCTGGCGTGGCTGGTCTGGCGGCGCTTGCACGGCGGCCGAAGCCGGCGGGCGACAGATATCGGGCAACGCAGCGCTCCGCGGTAGTCGTTGCCCGACGACCGCGCATCGGAGGCAGTCAGCCGGAGCGGTCCACCGCTCGCAGGCTTTGCCATCGGGGGACGCTACCGCTTGGAAGAAGAGATCGGCCGCGGCGGCATGTCCGCTGTCTTCCGAGCGTTCGACGAGGTGCTGGAGCGCAGTGTGGCGGTCAAGTTGATGCACCGGCAGCGCGCCGCCGATCCGGATCAACTGGAGCGTTTCCGTCGCGAGGCGCGGGCGATGGCGCGGCTGCTGCACAGGCACGTCGTCACTGTCATCGATACGGGAGAAGCCGACCTGCCGGGGGCAGCGAGTGGCGAGCGGGAGCGCGTGCCCTACATCGTCTTTGAGTACGTTGAGGGTGAGACCCTCAAACAGCGCATCCGCCGCGACGGCCGGCTGGATATCGCGCAGGCCATCGCCTACACCATCGAGATCGGGCGTGGCCTCATTGCGGCCCATGAACGCGGGATCGTGCACCGCGACATCAAGCCGCAGAACGTGCTCGTGAGCCTGGAAGGCTCAGCCAAGATCACCGACTTTGGCATCGCACGCACGCTCGAAGAGGATGGCCTGACCATGGGTGGGCGCGTCCTGGGGACGACCGACTACGTCTCCCCCGAGCAGGCGCTGGGGCAACCGGTCACGGGCCAGTCCGACGTCTACTCGCTCGGCGTTGTGCTGTACGAGATGCTGGTCGGCGAGGTGCCGTTTACGGCGCCCACCCCGGTGGCGGTGGCCATGCGCCATGTGCGCGAGCAGCTCCCGGACGCGCAGCTCATGCGGCCAGACCTCTCGGCCGCGACGGCTGCGGTGTTGGAACGGGCAACAGCGAAAGACTGCGCTCGCCGTTACCCCGATGCCGCCGCCTTTGTCAACGATCTCGAGGAGATTCTCGCGATCGAGACCAACCGGTCTGGCCAGCCGGCGGGCGAGGCGGTGGCTGTGCTTCGAAGCCTTCCCGAACCCAGCCTGCATCGTGTCCCGTGGCATATTCGCCACCGCTTCCGTTGGTTGACAACGCTTGCACTGGCCATCGTCGCGGCAGCGGCAGCGCTGGTACTCGCTCTGCCCAGAACCCACAGTGGCGTGGGGCCGGCGCCGGCGGAGATCACGCCGCCGCACCTGCGCCCGGTTGCACTGGCACAGACCGCTGCGCACGACTACAACCCTTTCGGGACCGGTCCTGAACACCCCGACGAAGTCTCAAACGCCATCGACGGCGACCCCAACACGACATGGTCCACCGAGCACTATCTCGATGGCACCCTGGGCAAGCCCGGTGTTGGCCTGTACGTGGACGCAAGCCCCGGGTTGGCGGCGCGAGCGATAGCGATCCAGACCCCCACGCCGGGCTTCTTCGCTGCGATCTACGCCTCACGCAAGATCGTAAACGGCCTGCCCTATGGCGATCCTTTGTCGCTGACAGCGCGCGGCTGGACCCTGCTTTCCGGCGCCCGACAGCTCAGCTCCCACTCGCTGATCCGGCTCGATACCGCAGGTGTCGCCTACCACTACTACCTGGTTTGGATCACCAGCCTCCAAAACGAACAGTCAGCCGACGGCGTGGCTGCGCAGATCGCCGAGCTGACGCTGTACGCCGCGCGCAACTGAGGTGCTGCGCTGCGTTGCAACCCGCCAAGACGTCAGGCTCGCCGAGAAGTCCTGGCGATAGATCAGGCTCGCCGAGAAGTCGTGGCCGCATGCCGCCCCAGCGCTAAACGACATAGTTGGTCCACGAGCTGCGGGTAGCCGATGCCGGCGTGCTCGATGAGCTGGGCGTACACGCTGGTGGGAGTGAACCCGGGCATGGTGTTGAGCTCGTTGACGAGCACGCGATCGCCGTCCACGAAGAAGTCGACTCGCGCAAGATCCCGGCAGTCGGCCCGGGCAAAGACCTCCAAAGTCAGTTGCCGCACGCGCTTGGCGGCGGCGGCCGACACGGGGGCCGGTATTTCCAACTGAATCGCTCCCGGCCGGTACTTGGTATCGAAGTCGTACCAGTCGCCGCCAAAGCTGACCTGCCCGGGCGCCGACGCAAACGCCTGACCGGCGGTCTGCCAGTCGCCTCCGCGCGCCTCCGCGTCGTCTGCCGCTGTGCCCGCAGCGACGCTTGCGGGCGGCGGCGAGGCGAGCACCGCGCACTCCACCTCCACACCGGGCGCTATGGCCTCCACGATCGCCAGCGGGTCGTGCTCAAACGCGTCCCGCAACGCTGAACCGAGCTCGCCGGGGTCGGCGACCTTGGAGATGCCCAGGGAGGAGCCCATGCGCGCGGGCTTGACGAAGACGGGCAGCCCAAGCAAGGCGATGCCCGCGAGCACGGCCTCGGGATCCTGCGCGAAGCGCTCGGCTCTGACCCCAACGTATGCGACCTGGTCCACGTCCGCGGCGGCCATCAGCTCCTTGAAGAGGAGCTTGTTCATGCACACGGCAGAAGCGGCCACAGAAGAGCCGACGTAGGCGACGCCCAAGGTCTCCAGTACGCCCTGGAGCGTGCCGTCCTCGCCGAAGGGCCCGTGTAGTGCGGGGAACACCACGTCGGCACCCAGTAGCCCTGCGCCCGGGGTCAGGGTCAGCTCCTGGCCGTGGAACACCCACCGGCCGTCGCGCAGGATAGTGACCGCCAGTGGGTCGTGACCGG
>CAJCIJ010000168.1 GCA_903970315.1 Actinomycetota bacterium | reverse complement strand
GCGCAAGGCGCCACGGCAGGCACGACGACAGGACCCGCTGGGGCCGCCGTGACGGCGGCCCAGAGGCCGGGGCAGACGCCTGCCGAGCACCGTGCCAATGCCTCATTGAACCTCGCGCTGGCTCTGACTGCGATCACGGGGCCGGCGCTGGCCGGCGTGGTCGTCGAAGGCCTTGGCGGGCCCGTCGCGATGTGCATCGTGGCTGCAATGCTCGCTGTCTGCGGAGCCCTCGTAGCGGGGCTGCGACCGTACGTCGAGGAGGCCGACAGCTCGGTGAGGGCACGCCTGGGGGCTGTGCGGAGCCACCTGCGCGCCGATAGCCGGCTGCGCGGCCTGCTGCTGACACAGGTCGCCGCGCTCATCTTCTTTGAGAGCGGGTTTCCGATCGAGGTCGTCTACGCCCGGTCGACGCTGCACGCCGGCGACAGTGGCTGGGGAGTGCTGCTGGCCGTGTGGGGCGCAGGCATGGTCGTCGGCAGCGTGGTGTTCGCGCGGTCGCCCAAGCACCTGTCGGCGATGCTCACCGCAGGCACGCTCGCCGTGGGGATCGCATACGTGGGCTTTGCCGCTGCGCCATCGCTACGCATCGCATGCGTTGCCGCTCTGGCGGGCGGCATCGGTAACGGGGTCCAGTGGGCGTCGCTGTTGGGGGCAGTCCAGCGCGTCACACCGGCCCACCTGCTGGGCCGCACCATGGGGGCCGTGGAAGCGATCGGCACCGCAGCGCCTTTGCTCGGACTGGTGCTGGGGGGCGCGCTGACCGCCGTCGCCAGCCCGCGCGTGGCGTTTTTGACCATGGGCCTGGGAGCGTGTGCGACCACAGTCGCGTTTCTGTCGATCGACGCCACTCCGGAGTCCTCGCGGGCGCCGGTCACGGCGCACCCGGAGGCTGTCAAGTAGCGGTCCGACCGGACCGTTAAACGTTAGGCGAGCAAGACCATGCGCTTTTTGACCCAAACCCGGCTCAGAACGCTCTACCTGGCAGCCGAGGGAGCGCTGCTTGTGGGCTCGGTGATCGCGTCGGTGCTGCTGTCGCCCGCGGCCGACTGGCACCCGCTCGGCCTAGTGCTGCTGCTTGGCGCGCTGGGCCTGCTTGGGCACCGCCTGGAAATGACCATCCGTTCGCAGCGCGTGTCAGGCGCGTTCATTGCGCTCGCGCTGGCCATGGCCCTGCTTGGCCCGGCGCCGGCGGTGGCGCTCGCGCTGGGAGGTGCGACCTACTCGTCGCTGGTGCGACGCGTGCCCTTTACGCATTGGATGAACAACCTCTCCGGTCACGCCGCATATCCGCTCGCCGGTGCGCTGTTGATGCGGGCACTCGTAGGAGACGTCCACAGTCACCGCAGCTTCCACGCCGGGCGTGGCATCACCTTTGGCCTGGCGGTGCTGCTCGTGTTCATAGTCGCCAACTCGCTGAACTTCGCGCTGGTGGCGATCGATTCCAGGGTGCTTGAAGGCAAGGGGATTGGCAATCAGGTGCGCAACCTGTTCGTGCCGCTGCTTCCCGCCCAGCTTGCCGCGGCGGTGCTCGCGGCGGTGCTCGCCGATGCCTACATGGGCCTTGGACTGTCAGCGCTGGTGGGCGCTGTGGTAGTCCTGATGACCTTCCAGTACCTGACGCTCGCGCTGCTGCGCTCCGAGGAGCGCGCCGACCAGCTGGCGGCTCGCTCCACACGCCTCGCCTCCCTTCAACTGGGCGTGCTGACGACTCTGCTTGAGACGCTGGCGTTGCGCGACCGGGTTACCGCTCGCCACGTGGCTGCTGTTGCCCGTTACGCACGCGCGCTGGCGCGCGAGGTTCAGTGCGACACCGCAGAACAGGATCTGGTGCATACCGCGGGGTTGCTGCACGACATCGGCAAGTTCGCGCTGCCGGATCGAATCCTGCACGCCGATCTGCTCTCCGAAGAGGACTGGGCCATGATCCGCCGCCACCCCGACGAGGGGGCGACACTCGTGGGTCGCCTGGACGGGTACGGGCCGGTTGCCGAGGTGATCCGCGCCCACCATGAGCACGTGGACGGATCGGGCTACCCGGCCGGGCTGATCGGCGACGAGATACCGCTGCTGGCACGTATCGTGGCCATCTGCGAGGCCTACGATGCCATGACGGCGCGTGCCAGCTACAGATCGCCCATGACGCATCAGGACGCCGTTCGCGAGTTGCGCCGGGCGGCAGGGCGCCAGTTCGACAGCCCACTCGTGGAGGCTTTCATCGCAATGCTCGAGCGCGACGGACCGGCATACGAGACGGGCGCCGATGCCGACTTCGAGGCCGAGCTGGAGTTCGAGCGTCGCGCTCGCGCCATAGCCCAGGCGCGTTAGCCCGCAGCGCAGGCCAGCGCGGCGGGGCGGCTCGCCGCCGGCCCCCACACGCGCACCTGACCGGGCGCACGGGGAGCGTGCATGCAGCGAGCCGCCGCGCAGCTGTGAGGTTCATTGCGCTTACTTGATCCAGCTCATGTCCGCTCCTTGTCCATGGCGGCCCTCAGGCCCCGATCACCGACGTCCCTGCAGGGCGATTGGAGCCGCCTGTCCCTTGCGTAGGTTTGACCCGTTTTGGGTCGATCTGTCCCTAAATGCGCGGCGAGCGTACCAAATGAATAGCGTTGCGGATGTAACTCACTTGTTGCGATCTTGCGATCTGCAAGCGCTCGTGCACGGGGCCCCCGGGCACACCGGCCGCCGCTGCGCCATGCAGCCGCCGGATCGGCAGGTAGCGTTTGCGCGCAGAACACGCCAAGGACTCAAGCGGTCGGGGCGTCGTGCCGATAATTCACACGGTGTCGCCCGGCAGGGGTCGCTCAACCAATCGCAACGATCAGGAGAAGGAACCGATGGACAACTCCCGGCTTGTCTTCACAAGCTCCCAGGCAGCGGGCTACCTTGGTGTCTCGCTGGCCACCGTCCGCCGGTGGGCCGACGCGGGCCATCTGGCCTACTACCGCACGCCGGGTGGTCAGCGGCGCTTCTCACGTGAGCAGCTTGAGCGGTTTGTGGCCTCCATGCACCACCCGCGCTCGACGG
>CAJCIJ010000167.1 GCA_903970315.1 Actinomycetota bacterium | reverse complement strand
GGGTCGCGGCGTTGGTCCACACCACGCGGGCGCCGGCGCGCACTGTCATCGTGACCGTTGACACCTTCGACAGCGAGATCTCAACGCCCGCACGGGTGTTCGTGCGCAGGGCGCTTGTCAGTACCGCCACGCGCGGCGGCGTGTGCAGGTCGGCGGTGAATTCGTGTGCCACCGTGCAGTAGATCTGATCGCCCGGGATGGGGGCCTTGGCGGTTGCGCCGCCCGCCTTGCCCGTGGCGCCTGCGGCCGCTTTTGCCTGAGTTCCACCCCCCGCAGCGGACCCGCTGGAGGGCGCTGCGCTCGCCGTGGCCTGCGACCCACCGGAGCCCGTGGCCCCACCGGAGCCCGTCGCCCCGCCGGGACCGGTCGCCCCGCCGGAGGAACTGCTGCTTTCGGTCGATTCGCCTGACCCCGAGCCCAGCGGCGGCCCGGCCTGCGTGCGTTCGCACAGGTGCACCAGGAATTCTGTGAGCAGTTCGTGGTAGGAGAGCGTGGATTCGGTGAACTGGTCGTAGTGCGACCAGGCCCCCGTGTTGTACCCCTGCACCCGCGCTCGCCCCTCGGCGTCGCCGGCTTCAAACAGCTTTGCCCCAAGCGGATCGCCGGTGAGCTTGGTGTATTCGTACAGGCCCACCAACGACTGGATGAACCCGTTCAGGATGAGGTCGTTGCTGGCGAACGTGTACTGCAAATACCAGGTGCCCTGGCGTGTGGCCAGGCGCACTCCAACTGGTGGCGCCACGCTGAAGATGCCAAGGGCGCGCTGTGCAGCGGTCAGGTATTGGGTTTCTCCAAAGCGCGAGTAGGCCCGGGCGAGCACCTGCAGGGCGGTCCCCTGCGACAGCGCCGAGGTCCACGGGGGCGAGCCGCCGTCGAAGTGGAACATGTACTCCCAAGCAATGCCCCCCGCCCGTTCGGTCGCGAGCGGGATGACTTCGCCCAGCAGCTGGCGCAGCGCCGCGTCCTGTTGGCCTGACAGGTAGTACCCGTTGGCCTCGCCAAAGGTGGCCAGCCATTGGATCTCGATGCCCTGACCGGGATAGTGCTCCCACACGATCCTGCTTTCCGGAAAGCTCACGCGCTCATCGGCCGCAAGCAGCGGGCTGGTCGTCCACCACTGGCGGTTGCGTTCCAGGGTCAAGAAAAGCGCCGGCAGACGCGATGCCGTGAACTGGCCGGCAGCGGCGATCTCCTGGACGTTGGCGATCACGGCCCCGAGTTCTTGGGAGCGAGTTCCCACCAGGCGCCGGGCGGACTTCAACGCCGCCGAGTACGCCGCGGTGTACTGGGCGTACTGCGCTGCCGAGATGCTCGCGCTCTTGTCGAGCGCCAGTAGTGCAGCGCCAACGGTTGGCGCGTGCTTGGCTTTCGCGCTGGCGCCGGCGCGGGCCTTGCCGGCGGCCATCGGCCCGTGCGCCCCCGTGGCCTTACCCCCGGCCGCGCCGGCCGGCGTCGGTGCGGCCCACTGGCCCGTCACCACAGCCGCGCCCATCAGCAGTGCCGCCACCGCGGTGGCACCCCCCTGCCTACTAGAGCTCCAGCTCCTCTTCTTCACCGGCCTCGTCGGCCTCTTCGAGGTCATCGGCGTCCGGCAGATCCTCCTCATCGAGCTCAGGGTCGTCGACGTCGTCGTCATCGGTCACCCCGGACCCATCCGGCCGGTTGGCCAGCTGGAAGCTCTCAAGCAGCTCATCGCGCTCGCTTTCGTCGATGGGTACCGAGTCCGACACCAGTACCCACTGGTTGCTCTCAAGCTCGTCCACGTTGAACGTCTCGTGGCCCAGCTCCTGGGCGTCGTCAACGACGATGAGCACCTCGGTCTGCGGGTTGAAGTACGTACCCGGACGATTGGCAAGCTCCTCAAGCTCAAAACGGCGGTGGCGTGGCATCGGCGCTTTATACCCGATCGCCTGGCGCCGCTACAACATGCAACCCCTGTAAACCACGGCGGACTCGCACAGGTGGCCGGCGCAAGGAGACCCCCGCGGTGGTCGTGCTCACTGATGCCCGGCCTCCGACGGCGCCTCCGTCAGCCTGCGGAGCTCGGCATCGATGTCCAGTGCCTGCCCACCCTGGCGCACGATGCGAGCGTTTCGTGCCTGAAGCATCTGCCTGATCTCGGCGTCGCGCCCGTCCGACACCGGCTCACCGCTGCCGTCCAGCGGCGGCTCGTCGGTTGCTCCCTTGGCGGGCTCAATCGACAGGCTGCCGCGGCCGATCTCGTCGTAGGCCTTGTTGCCGGAGACTATGCTCATGGCGCCCACAACCCCAGCGCACACCAGCCCCACGAAGAGCAGCGTGGGCAGCACGCTGGCCACGGTCGGCACCATTACAGCTAGTGCAAGCACCCCCCGGATTGTAGGCCTGCGCCAACCAGGCGGCGTTGGTAAGATCGACCGCCCGGTCAATCCAACCCCAGGCGGGCCGCACCGGGCTCCACAAGGCGCCGCGCCCCAAGTTTCGAGGAGAACCCAGAATGGTTGACTTCACGCTTACAGCTGAGCAGCAGGACCTGCGTGACCTGGCTCACGACTTCGCCGTCAAGGAGATTCGCCCCGTCGCCTGGGAGTACGACAAGAACGGCACCTTCCCCGAGGACATCATCCAGAAGGCCTGGGAAGTTGGGCTGATGAACTACTACATCCCCGAGGCCTACGGCGGTACGCGCGTGGACTCGCTCTCGGGGATCCAGATCGAGGAGGAGCTGTCGTGGGGGTGCTCGGGCATCCAGACGACGCTGGGATGCAACAGCCTCGCCTACGGGCCGCTTGTGCTGGCGGGCTCCGAGGAGCTCAAGAAGGAGTACCTGGGCCGTCTCGTGGAGGCACCCCTGCTGTGTTCGTTCTGCCTCACCGAGCCCGATGCCGGCTCCGACGTGGCAAGCATGCGCACGACGGCCGTCAAGAAGGGCGACAAGTACGTGCTCAACGGGTCCAAGGTGTTCATCACCAACGGCGGCTACGCCAACTGGTACACGGTGTACGCCAAGACCGACAAGGAGGCCGGGCGCCGCGGCATCTCGGCGTTCGTCGTGCCCCGTGACGCCGGCGTCACCGTGGACAAGAAGGAGGACAAGCTCGGCCAGCGTGCCTCCAACACCGCCGCCATCTCCTTCAATGACGTGGAGATCCCCGCCGACCATCTGATCGGTCAGGAAAATCAGGGCTTCAAGCTCGCCATGATGACCCTCGATCGGACGCGACCCGGCGTGGCCGCCATGGCCGTGGGAATCGCACGCGCGGCGATGGAGTTCGCGATCGACTACTCCAAGGAACGCGTCCAGTTCGGGGTCCCCATCGCCATGCACCAGGGGATCCAGTTCATGATCGCCGACATGGCCACCGAAGTCGAGGCGGCCCGTCTGCTGGCATGGAAGGCGGCTGTGCTGCTGGATCAGGGCAAGGACAACACGATCGTCTCCTCGCACGCCAAGCGGTTCGCCGCCGATGCCGCCATGAAGATCGCCACGGACGCCGTGCAGATCTACGGTGGCTACGGGTTCATCAAGGAGTACCCCGTGGAGAAGCTGTTCCGCGACGCAAAGATCATGCAGCTGTACGAGGGCACCTCGCAGATACAGCGGCTCGTGATCGCTCGCGAAACGCTGCTGCCGCGGCGGGCCTCCAGCGACTCCTCGTCCAACGGCGACAGCGCTGCGGCCTCCACCAACGGTGCCGAGCCGCACCCCGAGCCGGCCACCGCCAACTAGCAGCCCCGCGCCCCCAGGGCGGCTGGCGCCGCCCTGCCACCCGCGCGCCAACCCCCGATCGACACTCCAGGAGAGCCATGTTCGTCTTCAAAGCCGCCGTCGTCGGCGCCGGCACGATGGGCGGCCAGATCGCCCAGACCATCGCCGCGTCTGGTATTCCCGTCGTCCTGAAGGACATCAGCGAGGAGTTGGTGCAAGCGGGCATCGACGAGGCCCGGTCGGTGACCGAGGGCCAGATCGGCCGTCTGGTCTCCAAGGGCAAGCTCTCCGAGGAGGCTGGTGCAGCGCAGGTGCAGGAGTTGGTGGATCGCATCCATCCCACCACCGAGTACGACGCTTTCGGCGACGTCGACTTCGTCATTGAGGCGGTGCCCGAGCGAATGGCCATCAAGCAGGCGGTGTTCGCCGAGCTCGATGCGTGTACGCCGTCGCAGGCCATCCTCGCCTCCAACACCTCGTCGCTGTCCATCACCGAGATCGGCGAAGCCACGCTGCGGCCGGAGAAGGTGGTCGGCTTTCACTACTTCTTCCCCGCCTCGCTGATGCCACTGATCGAGGTGATCGAGGGCGACGAGACCTCGCCGGACACCGTCGCCTCGGCGCTGGCCTTCGCGCAGTCAATCCGCAAGCAGCCGATCGGCTGCCTGGACACCCCCGGTTTCGTGGTCAACCGCATCCTCATGGCGGGAATCTCCGAGGTATTCCGTGAGCAGGAGGAGAAGGGCCTGTCGGTCAAACGCATCGACGAGGGTGTTGGTGCCGCCGGCGTGGTGCCCGTGGGTCCCTACTACCTCGTGAACATGCTTGGGCTTGACACAGTGCTGCACGTCGCCGAGCACATGTTCGAGTCCTACGGCCCGGAACGGTTCTACGTGAGCAAGGGGCTGACGGATCTGGTGGCGGCGGGCAAGCTCGGGGCAAAGACGGGAGGCGACGGGACCTACTCGCCGGCCGGCGAGCCCAACATCCCCGGCGCTGCCGAGCCGGATGTGGCGGAGCTCGTCGAGCTGCTGACCCTGAAGACCTTCGTCGAGTCGTGCCTGGTCCTCCAGGAGCGCGTTGCCACTCACCGTGACATCGACTTCGGGATGATGGCCGGGGCAGGGCTGGACCCCCGTCGTGGCCTCATGCCTCCCTTCGTCAAGGCCGACGCCGAAGGCCTGGACAAGGTTCTCGAGCGGCTCCAGGCCGCCCACGAGCGCCACGGCGAGCGCTTCACGCCGCCCGTGATCCTGCGCCGGCTGGTCTCCCAGGGGCGCCTGGGGCAGAGCACGGGCCAGGGGTTCTACGCCTACCCCAAGCCCAACGCCGATCAGCCCGCCGAGACCGTGAAGTTGCAGTCCCACAGTGATGGCGTGGCAATTGCGTGGCTGGCAAACGGCCAGATGAACTCAATATCTCCGCAGGTGGTAGAGGACCTCGGGAAGGTCTGGCAGGCGGTCAAGAGCGCCGCCGAGCCCGTGCGAGCTCTGGTCATCGCCTCGGCCAATCCGTTCCTGTTCAGCGCGGGCGCCGACATCAAGGCGTTTACCTCCATGGACGAGGCCTCCGGCGAGCAGTTGATCAGGTCCGCCCACGAGCTTTTCGCCGAGCTCGGTGCCGACGGGGTCGCGACCGTGGCCGCTGTCAACGG
>CAJCIJ010000166.1 GCA_903970315.1 Actinomycetota bacterium | reverse complement strand
GGCCGCTGGCGGGGTAGGCGTGTTCGTGGTGCAACTGGCCCGTCTCGCCGGCGCAACGGTGATCGGGACCGCCTCGGAGGGCACCTTCCCGTTTCTGCGCGAGCTGGGGGCCGAGCCGGTCGCCTACGGCCCAGGCCTGGCGGACCGGGTGCGGGCGCTGGCGCCCGACGGCATCACCGCTGCGGTTGACCTGTTCGGAACCGAGACGATCGAAGCCGCGCTCGCTCTCGGTGTTGCACCAGAGCGCATCTCGGCCATCGCCGCAGGCCCAACCCCTCCCGGCGGCGCGCGCGCGGTAAACGGCGGCGGTGCCGAGGCAGGCGCGGTGCCCCGGATCGCCGACGCAATCGTCGCCGGGCAGATCACCGTGCCGATTGCGGCGAGGTTTCCGATCGAGCAGATCCGACAGGCCGCGGCGCTACAGGCCGATCGACACGTCCACGGCAAGATCGTCGTCGCGCTATAGCGGGAGCGGAGCCCGTGACGGACACCTTGAGCTGACCCTGGTCGCCGCGCCAACAGCTGCCACCGGCGGAGTGACAGGCGCCCGCTAATCGCCAGGAGCAGGCGAGTCGTCAGCCGGAGACAGACGCATGTTTGGGACGAAACCCAGGCATCTCGCCGGGCGCGGACCAGACTCCTGCTTTTGTCCCCGGCCAGGTCAAAGCAGGCGTCTCGCGGGCCGTGGTCGAGACGCTCGCTAATCGTCCGAGGCGGCAACGAGATCAGTGCCGACGCGGGCTACCGCTCGCCAAGGGAAAGCGTGCGCCGCCCTGCTTTTGGCGAGAAGGAGGTGTGTCGTTCCGGGGCGAGACACCTCGTTTTGCAAAGCGCAATGAGTTCCTCGCTGGGGTGGGAGCGCCGTAGCGCGGTGGCTCGAATCGGCTCTTGACTTTGCCCTACAAAGTCCGCTAAGGTTTGCGTCGTAAACTCTAGTTGGGAGACAGCACGATGACTACACACCTTGGACCGTCCTCCGGAGCCCCCGAGGAGAGCAGGATGGAACCCCGCGAGGCGGCGCGCCTGCTGGCGCAGACCCAGGCCGACGCGCGGCGCTCTCTGGACTTCCGGGCGCCGTGGGTGTCGCTGGTGGCGGCCGTGGTGGCGCTGGCAAGCTTCGGGATCGTGTGGCTAAACGTCCGCACTCAGCACCCCTTCACCGGCCCAAGCGCCGGGGCGCTGGTGTGCTTCTACGCGCTGATCGCACTCCGGATCGCCACCGTCATCTACGCCTACACGCGAGCACGAACCGGCGTCAGCGGCCACTCGGTGAAGGTACAGCGCAACGAAGCCGCGGCGATGGGCGCGGCCCTGCTCGTCTGCTATCTGGCTCTGATCGTGATCGCCACCGGCGCCCAACACAGCGCAGGCTTCTACTGGTCCCTTTTCCTGAACGGAACCCTGATCGCGCTCGCAGCCATCTGGGCGGGGCGCTCCGCGATCCACAAGAGCTGGCAACAAGTCGCACTCGCGGTTTCGGTCGCGCTGATCGCCGCCGTCGGCGCAATTGCCGGCCCCCGAGGCATGTGGCTCGTCAACGGTGTCGGGCTCTGCGCGTTGCTGCTCGCGAACGCGGCGATCGGCACGTCACGGCGGCGCGAAGGAACTCGGACACACACGGTGCGCCCAGGCGCATGACCGCCGAGGCGCTCGACCCGCTGATTCACGTCCCGGCGCGACTCCAGATCGTGGCGGCGCTGGCCGCCCTACCCGACGGCGACCAGCTGTCCTTCAAACGCCTCCAGGACATCATCGAGCTAACGCCAGGCAACCTGATCACGCATCTACGCAAGCTCGAAGGGGCCGGCTACCTGACGACCAGCAAAACGGGCAGCGGACCGGCCTCGCGGACCTCGATCGCGCTGACCCACGACGGGCGCCACGCTCTCGAGACCTACGCCACGACACTACGCGGACTGCTGAACGGAGTGTGAGCAGGCCCAGGGCCTGGAGCTCGCACCTCGACCGCCACGCTGCCAGTCCGGGCTACGCCAGCATCAGCGGCCCAGCCACAAAAGACGCACCCTGCGCGGAAAGCGCGCGCCCCGTGTAGCCAGCGAGACGCCCGAGTCCGACGATTCTCGATCACGCTCGCTGAGCCTCTTCAGACGATCGCTTCCGCCCGGGCGAAGCGGAAGTGCCGGCTCCGTTGGCGCCGGCAGCTGCCGGTCGTCTTAAGCAGCAACGCCATTAGCGCCGACGCCGGGTACCGCTCGCCCAGGGAAAGCAAGCGCCGTGCCCCTGCTTTCGGCGAGAAGCAGGTCAGCTTCGCGCGGGTTTCGCTACCCGGCGAACGTCGCGAAGGTCCAGTGGTTTCCGTCTGGGTCTGCCACGGTGAAATCGCGCGAGGGATAGTCGGTTTGATCAACGAGCGGGTGCACGATGGTGGCGCCGACGGTGAGTGCTCGCTCCATCACAGAATCAGGATCAGAGGTGACGACATGCAGCGAGCTGGTGCCTGCCCGACAGGGCGTGCTGCGCTCGCCGGTGCTGGACAGCAGCACGCGACCGCCCTCGGGCCAATCCAATTGGCAGTGATGCACTAGCCCATCCTCCTCTCCGGGGATCATCAGATCCTCGGAGAATCCAAGACGAATCAGCCAGTCGCGTAGCACCAAGGCGTGGTCGCTGACCACGCTCGCCCAGACGCTCGGCTGCCGGATTCCGCTGGTGCGCACGGTCATCGTTGACGTCGAAGCCTAACGTGACCGCCAGCTCCGCGGCGACGCTCGCTGCCAGAGAACCCCCGAGCGGGCTCTGCGGCTGGTCTCGGTGTCGCGCTCGGACGCGCCGACCGCTGCCGCTGCTGTGGCTACCTTGCTTTGCGCGGAAAGCAGGTGCCGGATGTCTATTGCAGGCGCCGGAGTGTCGCGTCGATGTCGGCGGTGAGGAGGTAGAGATCGAGCCGGTCGGCGCGTGGGGAGAAGAGGTTGAAGCCGAGTC
>CAJCIJ010000165.1 GCA_903970315.1 Actinomycetota bacterium | reverse complement strand
CGATGGACCTTCACGCAGGCCAGATCCAGGGCTTCTTCCAGAATCCGGTCGATCACATGACGGCGCTGTTCATGCTCACTCAGTACTTCTCGGACCTGGGACTCTCGGACCTCGTGGTGGTGGCGCCGGATGCCGGGCGCGTGAAGCTCAACAAGCGCTTTGCCTCCGAGCTCCGCGCGGAGCTGGCGATCCTTGACAAGGAGCGCCCCGCGCAGCAGGTCTCGGAGATCGCATACGTGATTGGTGACGTGAAGGACAAGACGGCGGTGATCGTCGATGACATGATCGATACCGCTGGAACCCTGCGGGCGGCGGCCCAGGCGGTCCACGAGGCTGGTGCCAAGCGCGTCTATGCAGCAGCGACCCACGGCCTGTTTTCGGGTGACGCATTCGAGAACCTCCAGAGCGCTGGCCTTGAGGAGGTGGTGGTGACCGACACGGTGCCCCTGCGGCCGGGCCATCCGCCGAATGTGCGCGTCCTGCCGTGCGCTGAGCTGCTCACGGATTCCATCCGCCGCATCTTCATCGACGATTCGGTAAGCGCCGTGTTCGGCGGCGACAATCAGCTCTTCTAGACCCACTACAGAGGCGTCGGCGCTGGGCTGTGGGGTGCGCGCGAGTCGTCCCCTCAGACGCGGTGACCGGGTGCGGCCCAGCGGTCGCGGCAGACACGGTGACTGCTACAGTCATGAGCCGTTTTATGGCGCCCTCTGACTCCTCCAACGCGATCGCCTCAACCGCCCTTGCGGCGGCCAGCAGGACGCCCACGGGCTCGCGCGGCGCGCGGCGCTTGCGCCGCTCCGGACGAGTGCCGGGCGTGCTCTACGGCGGCGACGGCGAGCCGGTCAGCTTCGAGGTGCAGGCACGCGAGCTACGTCATGCAATGGCGGCGGCGGGCGCTGTGCTGGATCTGAGCATCGACGGAGGGGCACCGACCTCGGTGGTCGTCAAGGACGCTCAGCACCACCCGGTCCGCGGAGAGACGGTGCACGTGGACTTCCTGCGGGTGCGTTTGGACCGGCCCATCCAGGCGATCGTGCCGCTCGAGTTGACCGGTGCCGAAGAGTCCCCCGGGGTCAAGCAGGGCGGAATTCTTGAGCAGATCACGCGCGAGCTCAATGTCGAAGCGCTGCCGACGTCGATCCCGTCGGCGATCACCCACGATGTCACGGAGCTGGAGATGGGCGACACACTCTTGCTCAGCGCCATCGAGGCGCCGGAGGGCGTAACGCTGCTGGATGACCTCGAGGAGACGGTTGTGGCGACACTGACACCGCCGCGTCTGCAGGCAGAAGCGGAGCCCGAGGTCGAGACCGAGACTGAGCTCGTGGGCGAGTCAGACGGCGCTGCGGAGTCGGCCGGATCGGCCGACGACTCTGCCGAGGAGTAACGCCTGAGACTCATCGGGCGGGGTGCAGCCGTAGATTGGCTCGTGGTGGGCCTGGGCAACCCCGGTAGCCGCTACGAGCGGACGCGCCACAACGCGGGCTTCATGGTGCTCGATGGTCTGGCGGCGCGTTGGGACCTGTCGGCGTCAAAGGGCCGTTTTCGCTCCCGGCTGGCGCAGGGGCGTGCCGGACTGCCGGCCGCCGACTGGGTACCGGGCGCGCCGGGGACGCCGACGTCCCGTTCCATAGTGCTGCTGTGGCCGCAGACGTACATGAACGAAGCGGGGCGATCGGTGGGCCCCGCTCGTGGCCACTTCAAGGTTGACCTTCAGAGGGTGCTCGTGGTTCACGACGACATTGACCTGCAGTTCGGCGATGTGCGCGTCCGCTGCGGTGGCGGTACGGGAGGCCACAACGGCCTGAAATCGCTCACGGGTGCACTTGGGGGCGCGGACTTCTGGCGCTTGCGGTTGGGCGTTGGCAGGCCGCCGTCAACAGACCCCGAGGTGGTGTCTGCCTATGTCCTTGCGCCGTTCTCGGAGCCGGCGCCCGAGGTCGCCGAGCTGCTCCAGCGTGGTATGGAGGCGGCCGAGAAGCTGGTGCTGGGAGAGGTGCAAGCCCAGGTATGACCTCCCTGCGGGGGCTGCTTGGGTGCCTTTCGGAGGACGCGCAGGCGGCACGCCTGGCCACCGACGGCGGGCACGCTTTCGTCTCCTCGTCGCTGCGCCCGTTCGTGCTCGCCGCCTTGGCGGATGCCTGGGTGGGCGATGGCGCTGACGCGGGCGCGTCGAGCGGGTCAGGGGCCAAGCCCACGCTCGTGGTTGTGGCCGACGACCGTGCGGCGCGCGATCTGGCGGGTGATCTTGCGGTGTGGCTGGCGCCGCGAGTGGTGCGCTACTACCCATCGCGCGGTGTCACCTATGAGTCTCACGTGCGGCCGCCGCCGCACCTTGTGGGGCTGCGGATGGCTGCGCTGGATGCGCTCCTGGACGCTGTGGAGCGGCCCGTCGGGACTCCGCCGTTGGTTGTGGTGTCGGCTGTGGCGCTCGCCGAGAAGGTGCCCGAGCTCGACCTGCGGGCCAGCGGCCTGGAACTGCGCGCAGGCCAGAGGACGGATCTGGAGCGATGTGCCGAGGAGCTGGCGAGTGCGGGCTACGAACGCGTCGAGCAGGTCGCCGAGCGCGGCCAATTCGCCGTTCGTGGCGGCCTCTTGGACGTCTTTGCGGTGACCGCCGAGCAGGCCGCCCGAGTGGACTTCTTCGGCGATGAGATCGAATCGATGCGCTGGTTTTCCACGTTCACGCAGAGGTCGCTGGGAGCCACCGACCGGGTGGAGGTGGCGCCGGCCACCGAGCTTGCGCCCGAGCACAGGGAGCTTTTGGATCTGGCCGCCGAAGGGGGCTCACACGACGCCGGTCAGGCGCCCGTGGATATCGCTGACCTGCTGCCTGTGGACCGCTTCCGCGAGCCCCTGGAGCTGCTGGGCGATCGCGTGGACATTGTGGTGGCCGCCGAGGAGGAGCTTTCGCCGGCGCTCCAGGAGCAGTGGGCGGATGTGGGGGCGGCCTTTCACGGCAGCGGCGCTCTGGAGTTGTACGTCAGCCCGGAGGCAGTGGAAGCGGCGCTTGCAGGGAGGGTTCGTGTCTGGCTGTCGGCGCTGGCGGGCGACCAGACGATCCAGCTGCGCGCGCAGGCGGCCCAACCGATGGCGCGATCCTGGGCCGAGGCCGAGGGACAGCTGGAGAAGCTGGTCAACGACGGCTATCGAACGGTTGTGGCGTTTGCCCACCGCGGTGACGGCGAGCGGGCGGCGTACAACCTGGCACGACTGCGCGCCCACTGGCCCGAGGGGATGCCGCCGCCGGCGGCGTTGAGCTTCGTCGAGGCGACGTTGCGCGAGGGCTTTGTGGCGCCTCAGTGGAAGCTCGCGGTGCTACCGGAACAGCGGCTTTACCGTCGACGCCGCCGGGCCACTGCGGCGCCGGGCGCAGCGCTGTTGGGACGCGACGGCGCCCCGGGGCTCTTTGGGGAGCTGCACACGGGCGACATCGTGGTCCACGCAGATCATGGCCTGGCGCGCTTTGCGGGCTTCCAGACCCGCACAGTGGCGGGGGTCAGCCGGGACTACCTGTACCTGGAATTCCAGGGCGACGACCGCGTTTGGGTGCCCACCGACCAGCTGGCCAAGATCTCGCGCTACATGAGCGCGGGCGCGGCGGGCCAGGCACCGGCGCTGTCCAAGCTCGGGGGGGCGCGCTGGGACGCGATGAAGGCGCGGGCCCGACGGGCGGCACAGGAGCTTGCGGGGGAGCTTTTGAACCTGTACGCCCAGCGGGCGACCCGCACGGGCTATGCGTTTGGCGAGGACTCCGAGTGGCAGCGCGAGTTCGAAGCGCGGTTTGCGTTCACCGAGACGCCGGACCAGCTGGAGGCGATCGAACTCGTGAAGGCCGACATGGAGACAGCGCGACCGATGGATCGGCTGATCTGTGGCGACGTGGGCTACGGCAAGACCGAGGTCGCGCTGCGCGCTGCGTTCAAGGCGGCGACGGCGGGCAAGCAGGTGCTGATGCTTGCCCCAACCACGATCCTGGTGGCTCAGCACTACGGCAACTTCTCAGAGCGCTTCCGCGACTACCCGGTCAACGTCGACTATGTGTCGCGGCTGCGCTCGGCCGCCGAGCAGCGACAGGTCCTGAAGGCCTTTGCGCAGGGCCGGGTGGACGTCCTGATTGGCACGCACAGGCTGCTCTCGCAGGACGTCGGCGCCAAGGACCTGGGACTGCTCATAGTCGATGAGGAGCAGCGGTTTGGGGTCAAGCAGAAGGAGTTCGTGCGCACGTTGAAGCTCGCAGTGGACGTGATCTCGATGTCGGCCACGCCGATCCCGCGCACGCTGCAGATTTCGCTGGCGGGCCTTCGCGACATCTCGGTGATCGAGACTCCGCCGCAGGGCAGGCGCCCGGTGAAGACCTACGTAGGAGCCTACGACGAGGAGCTCGTGCGCGGTGCGATCGAACGCGAGCGAGAGCGCGGGGGCCAGGGGTTCTTCCTGCACAACCGGGTGGAGACGATTGTCGAGACGGCAGAGCGTTTGCGCGCGCTCTGTCCGCAGGCGCGTTTTGGGGTCGCCCACGGCCAGATGGACGAGCGCGAGCTCGAGACGGTAATGATGGGATACGTTCGCGGCGAGGTGGACATGCTCGTGTGCACCTCGATCATCGAGTCGGGCCTCGACATCCCCCAGGCCAACACGCTCATCGTGGAGCGCGCGGAGACTTTTGGCCTGGCCCAGCTCTACCAGATCCGAGGCCGCGTGGGTCGCAGCCGCGAGCGCGCTTACGCCTACCTGCTGTACGACTCGGCGGCGACGCTGACCGCTGACGCCGCCCAGCGCCTTGCTGCACTCTCGGACCACACCGAGCTGGGCGCCGGCCTGGCGCTTGCCATGCGCGATCTGGAGATACGTGGCGCGGGCGATCTGCTGGGCGCCGAGCAGTCAGGGCATGTGGCGGCCTTGGGATTTGAGCTCTACATGCAGATGCTCCAGGAGGCGGTCCGGTACGCCAGCGAACACGCCGACCGGGAGGCCGACGCAGACGACGACGACGGTGTCGGCGGGCGGGCCGAGCCGGCCGAGCCGGTCCGTCTGGACGTCAAGGTGGACGCGTACGTGCCCGCCGACTACGTCCCATACGAGCGCGCAAAGATCGAGATCCACAGGCGTCTGGCGGCGGCGGTCGAGGTGGCCGAGGTGGAGCTGATGCGCGAGGAGCTCGAGGACCGGTTTGGCCCCATCCCGGAGCCGCTGTCGAACCTGCTGGCGCTCACTCGCGCGCGGATCAAGCTCGGCCTGGCAGGAGCCCGCTCCGTCAGCTTCCGCGGCGACAGGCTTGCAGTGTCCGGCATAGAGCTTGACGCGGCGCGTGCCAAGCGCTTGCACGAGCGGCTTCCCGGGGCGCTGTATGAGGGGGGCCGGTCACAGGTAACCGTGCGCATGCCCCCGGATGGCCCGCAGCGTTTTCCAGCTTTGGTGGAGGCCGCGGAGGTGCTGTTGGCGGTCGCCGGCGAGGCTCCCTGACGCGCGCG
>CAJCIJ010000164.1 GCA_903970315.1 Actinomycetota bacterium | reverse complement strand
CGCTCTTCCGATCTCGTTGTATCCGCCGGCGATCAGCACGAGACCGCTGGCCAGAGACACCGTCAGCGCACCTTCGCGCGAGGCATGAAGCTCGTGTTCGGTGGTTTCGGCAAGCGCGCTGAACGTTTCCGAGGTCGGGTTGAAGAGTTCGGCGGTCTTTGGGTAGGAGGCGTTGCCGTGACCGCCTGCGATCAGCACCTCGCCGTTCTGCAGGGGCGCCGCAAGCGCGTCGTAGCGCGCAACGTGCAGCTCGTGTTCGCCGGATTCCGGCAGCAACGTGAAGTAGGAGGCGGACCCCTGTGCCAGCGCAGGCGACGCTATGGCGAGAGCGCCGGCGACGGTCGCAACCACGCTGGCTGCGAGCAGCCCCAGACGTGACCGAGTCGTGGACGTCATCGGTGTGAGGTTCGGCGCATTCATCCTGGCTCCTGCCCATCGGCAAATCAACCTATGAACATGAGCGTGGTCGCTCGCCGCGTACCACCAGTGGCGTGCCCAGGACGCCCACCACAGGGGGCCGTCTACGGGATGGGGACTCCCAGCGGGCGTCCACGCGCGACGTACCAAAGCGGCCGCCCACCGCCCTGCGCAGCACCGGGGCCGTCCACCCCGGGGGTACTACCGCAGGCTGTCGAGGTTGGCGATGCGCAGGCCGCCGCGGGTCAGCTCAGACCCGGTCGCGCGAAACGCCGGCACCATCTCACTGGTCACCAGGCCGGTGTGTCTGGTGAGTCCGTCGATCAGCGAAAACCACTGGCGGCTGCGCTGCGGGGTGTCCACCACGGCGGTCAAAACGGGGACACGCCGTCGCAGCTGCCACAGCGAGTCCCCGTGCGGATCGTGGTCGCCGTGGTAGCCCCAGATGCCTCGCATGCTCGTGGCACCCGACGCGCCCGCCTGGCGCAGTCCCGCGAGCAGGTGGTGGTTTATGGGCCGCCCGTCGATGCGCGACTGCTCGCCGGTATAGACGGTCAACAGCTGCCAGATGCCCAGGCCCGCAGGGTCGGTCTCGGGCAGGTCGTGGGGATCGGCCAGCGCCACGCCGTCGCGCTTGCAGACGCGCACACGCTCGAGCGTCATGAGTGGCTGGGCAAGCAGCTCACCGAGCGCCGGCAGCGCGTCGGCGATGCCCTGACGGTCGCCAACTGCGATCACCATCAGCGGCACTTCTGCGTTTGAGGCAAAGAAGCGCGCGCGGCGCCGGGCGCCATGGACGGTGCCGTCCACGCCCAGCAGCACCGTTGCACCGGCGATGCCCCGGGAGCGCAGCAGGCCCACGACCGCCTTGTATGCCAGCCCCGCCCCCGGTCGGCCCCGCGAGCCCGGCACGCCCCGCACCCCTGATCCCGGCACGCGCTCGTGCCTGCCCAGATAGACCGTCAGCTTTACCGCCTCGCCCGCAGCCGTTGCGGACACGTCGTGGTCGTCGAGTTCTCCAGTGAGGAGCTGCGCGCGCTCCAAGGTCACAAGCCCGCCGAAGCGCAGGGCGCCGGCATCGGCGAGGACCGCCTGGATCCGCGGCGCAGTATCGACCGCGATGGCCATCAGCGGCAGGTCCTCCGACGGCGTCAGCCGGCGATCGGTTCGCAGGAGCCGATCTGCGCCAAAGCCCTCGATGCCGCGCAACAGCACGCTGGCCTTGACACGGTGCGCCGCGTAGATGCCTGCCAGGGCGTCGGCGACCGACTGCGCGCCCACCCGGTCGCGCTCGCCAAAGTAGACCGTGAGCTTCAGGTGTTCGTCGCTCACAGCCAGATCCCAAGTTCTTGGCCGGCCCACGCCGCCAGGATTCCGGCGACCACACTTCCGGTCAGGTTGGCAAACCCCAGCGCAAGCTCGCCGTCCTCGCCCAGGCGATGGCTCTCAAAGACCCACGTGCTGAACGTGGTGAAGGCGCCGATGAAGCCCGTGCCGGCGATGCGATAGGCGCCCTGACCCACCGCGGCCCCCACCAGCACTCCCAACACAAGCGCCCCGGAGATGTTGACCACAAAGGTGCCGTAGGGAAACTTGCCGCGCACCCTGGCGCTGACGGCGCCGTCAAGCAGGAAGCGGGCGACCGCCCCGGCGCCTCCCACCGCGCCGACGGCCAACGCGACCAGAGGGCTCAAGCGCCCACCCCCACTCGCCGCACCAGATTGGTGGCCGCCGCGACGGCAACAAAGCCGGCGGCGACGCTCGCCAGCGCATAGGCCGCCGTCAGGCCGACGTCTGACGCGTCGAGCATCCGCAACAGCTCGATCTGCATCGTCGAGAAGGTGGTGAGCGCCCCGCACAAGCCGGTGCCCAACAGCGGCCGCCTGTAGGCCGAGACCGGCAGGCGCTCCTGTAGCCGGGTGACGAAGTAGCCCAGCATGAATGCGCCGGCGACGTTCACCGTGAAGGTGGCCCAGGGCCAGGAGCCGACCGAATACGGCAGCGCCTGCACGAGCAGCGCGCGCGCCACCGCGCCCACGAACCCGCCGGCAAAGATCGCGGCAAGCTCGCGGCGATCAGGGCGCACGACGCCACCAAGTACGTTTGAAGATGACTGTTGGGGCGATCACGGCCGGTGCGAGGACCGGAGCATATGGCGCGGCGCGGCCGCTGCCGAGCCCCCAAAAGCGCCCAAAGGGTCCGGGACCGACAGCCGGCAGGCACGCGCGGGGCACGCGGCGACCGTTATCTGCGACCATGCCGCGCGGTGAGCCGATGACAGCACCTGCGCCGGAAGGAGAGCCGATCACGCCACAGGGGCTGGTTGCACTGGAGTCCGAACTGGCTGAGCTGGAGGGCCCGGGACGCAGGGAGATCGCCGCGCGCATCCTTGCGGCACGTGACCTCGGCGATCTGTCAGAGAACGCCGACTACCACATCGCCAAAGAGGACCAGGCGCACCTGGAGACCAAGATCAAACGCTTGCGCGAACGCCAGCGCAACGCCCTGATCGTCGAGACCGGCGCCGAGCAGCAGGCCGTCTTTGCCTTCGGACGCACCGCCGAGGTGCTCGACGAGGCAAGCGGGCAGGTCTATGAGTGGACCATTGTGGGCTCCACCGAGGCCAACCTCGCCCAGGGCAAGCTGTCGGCGCGGTCGCCCGTGGGGAAGGCTCTGCTGGGCCACGCCCCGGGCGAGTCCGTGGGAGTGCAGACCCCGAGGGGCCGCCGCACCTACCGCGTGCAGCGCCTGATCGACTGAGCGCGCCCGGCGGTTAGACGGTGGCCGACCCGTAGATGGCGCTCAGCCAGACGGCGGTCAGAACCTCGACCACCTTGTCCTCGGCGACAGCCGGGGTGTCCTCGACGAAGATGGCGTGCAGAACGCGTTCGTTCATCTGCAGCAGCGCAATCGCCAGCTCGCGTGCCGGCAGGCCCCTTGGGGCGGCTCCCCGAGCGCGCTCGGCCTCGATTTTCTCGGTGGCGTGCGCGACCCAGCCCTCCATGATCTGGGACCACAGCGCGCGGGCCTCGGCGTTGCTTGCCGAGAGATCGGCCACGGCGCGGATCAGCGCCCGATGGGAACCGAGCGCCTCGTAGAAGATCTCGATGCTCTCGCGCACCTCCACCACAGGGTCGGCCGCTGCACGCTCCAGGGCGCTGTCCAGCGCCTCAGATGCCTGCTCCACGAGCCGGTCAAGCAGGGCGAGCACCACAGCATCCTTGGACGGGAAGTAGAAGTAGAAGGTCGGCCGCGAGATGCCCGCACCTGCCGCCAGCTCGTCTACCGAGATCTCAGCCAGAGACCGCTCGGCGAGCAGCTTCTCGGCCGTGCCCATGATCGCCTTTTCGCGTTCGTCGCCGCTCACTCGGGCGGTCCTGCGCCCTCGCGTCGAGGGGCCTCGCTCAAGCTGGACGGCTGGGGTGCTCACGTCGTCAGCATACCGACGATTCCGCGCCCTCGACACACCGTTCGTATTCTCGACTCGATGTTGATAGGCTCTTGCGCGAGGTCCAGAAGCGGTGATGGAGAACGAACACGTAGACGTGCTGATCGTGGGCGCCGGGCTGTCCGGGGTCGGCGCAGCGTGCCACCTTCAGCGCAGCCTGCCCAACAAGACCGTTGCGGTCCTGGAGGCACGTCAGGACATGGGAGGCACCTGGGACCTGTTTCGCTACCCCGGCGTGCGCTCGGACTCCGACATGTTCACGCTGGGCTACTCGTTTGCCCCGTGGGGCGAGGACAAGGGCATTGCCCCGGGGGCATCGATCCTCTCCTACATCCGCGAGACGGCCAGTCGGTACGGCGTCGACCGGCTGATCCGTTTCGGGCACCGCGTCGAGCGCGCGCAGTGGTCAAGCGAGGAGAGTCGCTGGCACGTCGAGGCGCTGCGGGCCGACACGGGCGAGACAGTGCATCTGACGTGTGGCTTTCTGCACGCGTGCACGGGCTACTACCGCTACGACGAGGGCTACACACCGGAGTTTGGAGGCCGCGAGCGTTTCACCGGCACGATCGTCCACCCCCAGCACTGGCCCGAAGACCTCGACTGCACAGGCAAGCGCGTGGTGGTCATCGGCAGCGGCGCCACCGCGGTGACGCTTGTCCCGGCGCTCGCAGAGCACGCCGAGCACGTGACGATGCTCCAGCGATCGCCCAGCTACATCCTGTCGATCCCCAACTACGATCCCATCGCCGCTCGCTTGCGCAAGCGGCTGTCGCCAAAGATGACGTACTCGATCGTGCGTTGGAAGAACGTGCTGGCGACGCTGGCCATCTACCAGCTCAGCCGCAAGGCGCCCGGGATGATGCGCCGGTTCTTTGTGCGCGAGGCCACCAGGCAGCTGCCGCAGGGCTTCGACGTGGGCAAGCACCTGAGCCCCAGCTACGAGCCCTGGGATCAGCGCCTGTGCCTGGTGCCCGAACACGACTTCTTCAACGCCATGCGCGACGGCAGCGCATCGATCGTGACCGACCGCATCGACACGTTCACCGAGACAGGGATTGCGCTGGCCTCCGGCGAGCACCTCGATGCCGACGTGGTGATCACCGCCACGGGCCTGAGCCTGCTGGCGCTTGGGGGCATGACCGTGAGCATCGACGGCGCCGAGGTGGACCTGGGCAAGGCGGTCACATACAAGGGCATGATGCTCTCTGGCGTTCCCAACGCAGCGTTCACGTTCGGGTACACCAACGCCTCCTGGACGCTGCGTGCGGACCTGGTCTCGGAGTACGTGTGCCGGCTGCTGAAGTACATGGACGCCCACGACTACGCGGTCGCCACGCCCGTGGCTCCGGACCCCTCGGCTGCGACCGAGCCGTTCATCGACCTGAAGTCCGGCTACGTGCAGCGCTCGCTTGCGTTCTTCCCCAGGCAGGGCGCGACGGACCCGTGGCGGGTCCACCAGAACTACCTCAAGGACCTGCGGCTGCTCAAGCACGGTCCCGTGGACGACGCCATCTCCTTTGCGCGTAGCGCGCGCAGGACAACAGGGGCGGCCGACCACGGGGGCGTGCCTGTGACGGTCTAGGCGATGACCGCCACAGCACCGCCGGCCACCAGCTCGGATCCCACCGCTCCGGCGCCCTCAACGTTTGGCGCCACGTCGCTGCCCCCGGGGCCGCGGATGCCGATCGCATTGCAGACGCTGGCGATGCGCACCCGTCAGAGGCCGTTTCTGGAGCGTGCGCGACGCCGCTACGGCTCCATGTTCACTGTGCAGGTGGCGGGCCTGGGCAAGACCGTGATCGTCTCCGACCCTGAGCTGATCAAGCAGACCTTCCGGGCCGACGCCGACGTCTTGCACGCCGGCACCGGCAGCCCGCTGCGCGTGATGCTCGGCGACCACTCGCTGCTGGGCATCGACGAGGACGAGCACATGCAACAGCGCAAGCTGCTGTTGCCGCCCTTCAAGGGCCAGCGGATGCAGAAGTACGAGTCAGTCGTCGCCGAGGAGGCGGCGCGCGAGATCGACAGCTGGCCCGACGGCGTCGAGCTGGCCACCGCCGAGCCGATGCAGCGCATCACCTTGCGGGTGATTCTGCGCGCAGTCTTCGGCGCCGAGGGCCAGCGGCTGCAAGCGCTCGAAGAGTTGGTGCCCGAGTGGACCACGTTGGGCTCGCGGCTGGTGCTTGCGCCGTGGATGCAGCGCAGCCTCGGCGGGCGCTCGCCGTGGGATCGCTTCGGTGCCCTGCGCCGCCAGATCGACGCCATCTTTGACGAACTGATCGCCGTGGCCAAGGATGATCCTGACCTGGCCGAGCGGGCCGACGTCCTGGCGCTGCTCGTGCAGGCCCGCCACGAGGACGGCACACCGATGTCAAATGCCGAGATCGCCGATGAGCTGGTGACACTCCTGGCCGCCGGCCACGAGACCACCGCACACACGCTCGCCTGGGCGGTCGAGCGCATCCGCCGGCATCCCGAAGTGCTGGAATGCCTCCAGGAGGAGATCGCCGAAGGGGGTAGGACCTACCGCGACGCTACGATTCGCGAGATCCAGCGGTCCCGGCCCGTAATCGCGTTTGCCGGCCGCGTGGTGCGCAAGCCCTTTGCGTTGGGAGGCTACGACCTCCCGCTGAACACGCGCGTGCTGATGGCGGCTTGCCTGACGCACTACGACCCGGCGCTGTTTGAGCATCCCGATCGCTTCCAGCCGGACCGCTTCCTGGGCGTGGTGCCCGACACCTACACCTGGATCCCCTTCGGGGGCGGCATCCGCCGATGCATCGGCGCAAGCTTTGCGCACATGGAGATGGACGTGGTCCTGCGGGTGCTGCTGGAACGGGCCGAGGTGCTGCCGACCACAGAGCCCGATGAGGCCTGGGCCTTCCGCGGGGTCGTCTGGGCGCCGGGCGACGGCGGCCGGATCGCCGTGCGTCACCGTGTGCTGCGCAACGGCGAGCCCGCGCTTGCGGCTGCAGCGAGCGCGAGCGGCCTGACGACGTCCAGCCCGGTCTGAGAGCCGCCATCCAGCGGGTCCAGCGACGCGCTGTAAACAATTGGTGACCATCCGGTGACCGCCCCCTCCAAGGCGGCGTTCCGGCTGGTAGAAGCCGCGGGTCAACATCGACCCGAGGAGATCGTACGTGCGTTTACGGAGCAGACGTTTCGCCCGCAGTGCCCGCATCCGGCTGTCCGCAATCCTGACGATCGGCATCACCGGCGCGACCCTGCTGCTGCTCGCGGGTGCCCCGATGGCCTCCGCAACGACGACCTACACAGCGACGGGCCTGCCGTCTGTTGACAGTATTTCCGGTGCGCCTTGGACGACCTCCCAGGGTGAAGAAACCGAAGGTGGGCGCTTCCCGGAATCGGACCTCTTCCCGACGTACACCCCGCCCACGTCTGGCCTCACTGGTGCATTCACGCTCTTGGGCGGCGTCACCGAGCCCAACCTGGCCGTCTACCCCGCCGCAGCGGCAACCGAAAAGCCCTACCCCAGCGGGGTAGCGGGCACGCCGGGACCGCTTGACGGCTACTGCTCAAGCCTCGGTGCAAACCCCGAGACCGGGACGCCGGTCTCCGAGCCCGCAGGCGCCAAAGACCCGTTTGCTCCCTACTACTTCCCCGACGTCATGCGCCAGGGCACCGAACTGCTCGGGTTTTTTGACTACCGGCCCAAGGACGCCGAAGAGGCGATCACGGTCGCGCGCTCGACCAACAACGGCATCAGCTGGACCACCGACGGCAAGGCGCTGGGCCAGAACAACGGCTACTGCCCGACGGCTGACACCAACGATGACGGCCAGGGACACCCGTACGTGATGGCGGTCGGTGAAAACACCGAGCTGTACACGCTGCAGCGCGCGGCGGGCGACAGCACAGGCATAGGGCTGCTCGTCCACAAGGTCAAGCCAGAAGCAGCCGATCCGCTGACCGAACTGCCGTCGCAACAGCCGACGGGCGTCGATGCGAACACCTTTGCCGAAGAAGCCACCGAACTGCCAACGTCCGGGGGCGGCGTGGCGATCAAGGTCTCGACGCTGGGCGAAGCCGGCTCGCTCGAGCACATCGTCGCCGGCAAGTACGAGGACCAGGAAGCCTCCTCGCCGTCAACCCAGATCATCAAATGCACGGGCATCGCGACGAGCCCGTCGAAAGAGCTGACCGGCTGTACTGTGGCCGGTGGCAGCCCATTGAACGTCCACACCAAGGACGATCTGGTGCAGGTCATCGCCACGGTCGGCCTATTGACCGGGACCACACCGCACCCGGCGCCATTCACGGTTCCCGCAGGCCCGAACAACACCAAGGGGGAAGGCGGCACCGAACACGTCTACTTCACGAACGCGAATACGGAAGTCTCGCCGCTGACCACGTACACCATCAACGTCAACGCCCCCAACCGCATCTACATCGGTGGCCACACGGTCTACTGCGCGCAGGCAAACGCAAACCCGACAACGCAGGTTGAGGATTGCACCGCACCCGCCGGCTCGTTCACGGCCACCACCGAAATGCCGATCACGGCCGACCCGGTCATCCCGCCGGAAACAAAGATGACGACCGGCCTGCTGGCCCCCGACGGGATCATCGGCACGCTCAAGAGCTACGAAGGGGCGGGTCGTGAAACCGAAAAGGCGCCACCAGGGTCCACGGTGGTCCTCTACACGCAGAAGATCCTCAACTACTTCGTGGTCGGCATCGAGAACGGCAGTGTCTCCGGGAGCACCTACACCTCCGGCAAGTTCACGTTCCCGAAGTCGATAATCAACTACACCCCGTCGGTCACCGGGAGCGAGGAGTCGCTGCCGGCCACAGGCTCGTTCCACATCTACGTGGGCACCAAGTCCAACGGGATGCAAGAACTGACGTGCACTGGCCACGAAACGGCCACCCAAACCGGCGTCCCGGCCGGCAGTGTCGACCTGACCGGATGCTCCGGCGGCACCGGCGAAGTCGTCAAGGAAGCCTGGCTGGGCGGCCCAGGCGCAGCCATCGTTCCAGGCTCGGTCCTTGAAAAGATCGGTGAGGGCAAGAACGGCGCCACGAGCGGTCCGGAAAAGCTCTACGGCAACAACGAGGACTACGAGGCAGTCCGCGCCGCCTACACGTACAACGGCATCGAATTCCACGACCTCGGCGCGGTCAGCGGCCACGACAACGGCGTCGGCGCCATGACGGGCTCCTACAACGACCTTTCAGACCCATTCCAGCAGGTCAGCCCATCGACCGAAAAGCCGGCCAACCTTTCAGTCGGCGAACCGGACACCAACGAGCTTCGCTGGCCGGGATCCCGCGGCACGATCGTCACCAACCCCGACGGCAGCTACGGCATGTTCATGTCCGGCGGCTGGGCAACCGACGGCGACTCGGACGCGTTCAACCAGATCTTCTACTCCAGCTCGGCCAACGGCTACGAATGGTCAGTGCCGAAGGTAGTCCTGAGCACCGACTACACCTTCAGCGCCTCGATCGAACAGTCAGAAGAGCTGTCTGCCGGTTTCCGTGACCCGCTGAACGTGAGCGCGTACTACTCCGGCCGCGCATATGGCCCGACCGTAGTGCAAAACCCGAACGGCTCACTGACGATGGTCTTCGCCGGATACCACATCCCGAAGACGATCTCGGCGGCGGGCACGACGCTGGGCACCGGCACGAAGAGATACACGATAAAGGCGACCGAACCGGCGCTGTACCGCGACATTCTCACGATGGACCTGAGTTCGTCGAGCTCGCCTCTGGTCGCGACGACCACCACGGTCTCCGCATCGGATGCGGGCTCGGGCGTTGTCGGCGCGCCTGTGACGTACACCGCGACCGTTGCACCGGTCTCGCCCGGTACGGGCACGCCCACGGGCACGGTGTCCTTCTCCACCAAGTCCGGACCGATCGCCGGCTGCACAGCTCGCCCGCTCAACGAAGGGTCGCCCGACGCCGCTACGTGCACGACAACCCACGGCTCGTCGGTGAGCAGCAACGAAGAAATCGCTGCGACCTACTCGCACGACTCAAACTACGCGACGTCGACGTCCTCGGCGTTCGCCGAGGCTACGACCAAGGCAGCGACCGGCACGGCCATCGGCTCCTCCGACGAAGGTTCGGGCGTCGTCGGCCAGAGCGTGACCTACACCGCCGAAGTCTCGGTCAACTCGCCGGGCGCCGGCAGCCCGAGCGGGTCAGTGGCGTTCGCGGCCGGTGGGCACGCGATCAGCGGCTGCACCTCGCAGAGCCTGAGCGCCGGCAAGGCGACCTGCACAACCGCGCACGGCTCCTCGGTGAGTGCCAACGAAGAAATCACTGCCACCTACTCGGGTGACTCGAACTTCACGGCCTCAACCTCATCGACGCTGGCCGAGACAACAACCAAGGCCTCGACCTCGACCACCGTCAGCTCCGGTGACTCGGGTACCGGCGTCGTCGGCCAGAGCGTGACCTACACCGCCGAAGTGGCCGTCAACGCGCCCGGTGCCGGCACCCCTGCGGGCTCGGTCTCCTTCTCGGCCGGCGGGCACACGATCTCCGGCTGCGGATCGCAAACCCTGAGTGCCGGCAAGGCGACGTGCACCACGAC
>CAJCIJ010000163.1 GCA_903970315.1 Actinomycetota bacterium | reverse complement strand
ATCTGCCGCGGTCATCGTCAGCAGCACCGCGAGCGATGAGGCGACAGCCAGTCCGTAGAGGAATTCGACGCCCAGCGCGAACTGGCCCAGCAGCGCGATGATCACCGTGGCGCCGGCGAACAGCACTGCCCGCCCAGCGGTGTCCATGGCGCCCACCACCGCCGCGTGCACGTCGCCGGTGGTCAGGAAGTTCTCGCGGAACCTGGTGACCACGAACAGCGCGTAGTCGATGCCGACGCCAAGGCCGATCATGGCCGCGAGCTCGGTCGAGAAGTTGGGCATACCGACCACGTGCGAGGCCAGGCCGGCCAGCCCGATCCCGGTGCCCAGCCCGAGCAGCGCAGTGAAGATCGGCAACCCCATTGCGATGAACGACCCGAAGGTGATCAGCAGGATCACAATCGCCGCAAGCAGCCCCACGCCCGTGGCTGCGCCCAGGGAGGGCTTCTGCACGGATTCGATCGCCTGGCCCCCCAGGGCGATCTGGACCCGCGCCGTGGCCGCGCTCTTGGCGGTCGTGACCACCCGTTCGATCGCGGGGGTTGGCAGCTGGTTTGCGCGCTCGTTGAAGGCGACCGTGGCAAACGCCACCTTGCCACTCGGGGAGATGCCATTGGCGCCCTTGGCGGTGTAAGGGCTGATCACCGAGGCGACGTGCGGCAGCTGCGCGACCTTCGCGAGCATCGCCGTCACCGGCTGGCGCACGGCCGGTTCGTTGACGTCACCCTGACGAGCGGCGAAGACGATCTGGTCGGAGTCGCCGGCCTGGGCGGGGAAGTCGCGCTTGAGCAGATCCACGGCGCGTTGGGATTCGGTGCCCGGGAGCGAGAAGTTGGTCGAGAATTCGTTGCCCACCGCGCCCGAGATCCCGAGCGCCGCCACAAGCAGCACCAACCAGGTGATAACCGCCAGCCGGCGGTGAGTCGCGGTGAAGGAGGCGACGCGTGCCACCAGGCCAAGGCGCCCAGGCCGGGCTGGCTGGGCACTCATAGTCCGGCCTCGGGCCCGGCGGTATGCTTTATGTGCAAACTGTTACGTGGCACAAATAGTTCGCGATTCAAAGTAGCAGACTGGATCCGATGCAGACCACAGACACCCAATCCTCTGCCACCCCCACCATAGACGCCGATCTCGGCGAGCTCGCCTCGCTGTTGTGGGAGACCATTCGGGGGCTCAAGCAGGGAACCAGCCGACCGCAGGAGTTTTACGACGCCGTGGCGCACGAGTCCCTTGGCCCTCGGCATATGCCGGCGCTGATGGCAGTTGGCCTTGCCGGACCACTCAGCGTGACCGAGCTGGCTCGCCGGCTGGGACTGGAGCTCTCTTCCACGAGTGCGATCGTGGGCGACCTGAGCAGGGCGGGACTGCTGGAGCGAGCCGAGGACGAGAATGACCGGAGGCGCACGATCGTAGCCGTTCACCACGATCACGCAGAGATCATCGGCGCCTGGGCGGCGCACGCCCTGGATCCCCTGCGCGTGACGCTGGAGCGCCTGACCCCGGAGGCACGAGAGCACTTCATGCAGGGATGGCGAATCCTCCACGAAGAGGCGACGCGCGAGCCGGTCAACCCTGACTGCGAGCACGACCACTAGACCCCGTGGCGGCCGAGACGGTCATTGCGGTGCGCGGGCTGTCGATGGCCTACGGGGCGGTCGAGGCGGTTCGCGGGATCGACCTGGAGGTCAACCGCGGCGAGGTGTTTGCGTTCCTCGGGCCCAACGGCGCCGGCAAGACCACCACGGTTGAGATCCTCGAGGGCTACCGCCGCCGGACCGCCGGCGAGGTCTCGGTGCTGGGGGTCGATCCCGAGCGCGCCGGCGCAGACTGGCGACGCCGCGTCGGCGTGGTGCTGCAGGAGTCCGCCGTGGAGCCCGACCTGACCGTGCGGGAGTGCGTGACCCTCTACGCCGGCTACTACGCCGCCGGGCTGCCGGTCGCCGAGATCATCGATCTGGTCGGTCTGAGCGAGAGCGCGGAGGTGCGAGGCGGACGCCTGTCCGGCGGCCAGCGCCGCCGATTGGAGGTCGCCCTGGCACTGGTCGGCGACCCCGAGCTCCTGTTCCTGGATGAGCCCACCACCGGCTTTGACCCATCGGCCCGCCGAGCGGCGTGGGACATGATCACCGGGCTCCAGGGTCTGGGTAAGACGATCTTCTTGACAACCCACTACATGGACGAGGCCGAGTATCTCGCCGACAGGATCTGCGTGCTGGCGGCGGGACAGATCGTGGGTATGGGCACCCCGGACACGCTCGGCGGACGCGACAGCGCACCGGCCGAGATCACCTTCACGGTGCCTGCCGGCGTCACTCCACCGGACCTGCCGGGCACCAGGCCGCGCCCCATCCGCGACGGAGCCAGCGGCGGCCGACCTGCCGCCGAGACCCCACAGACAACTGGCCGGCGCATCGAGTTGCAGACCGACTCCCCGATGGACGCACTGGGGGCGCTTGCGGCGTGGGGACTCCAGCAGGGCCACACACTGGCGGACATCGAGGTGCACAGGCCGACGCTGGAAGAGATCTACCTCAAGCTCACCGAGGCCGCTCCGTGACCGGCACGGTCGGCGCGGGCACCGTCGGGCGTCCCGGCAGGACGGCTGTGGCTCTGCTGGCCCACCAGGCCCGCTATGACGCGCTCTCGTTTCTGCGCAACCGCCAGGCGCGCGTGTTCACGCTGGCTCTGCCCGTGCTCTTGTTGGTGATCTTCAGCTCGGCGCTGGGCAACAGCACCATTGAGGTCGCGGGCACCCAGATCAAACAATCCACCTACTACCTGCCGGCGATCGTGGCGCTGGGCACGATCTCGGCGTCGTTCGTCAGCCTGGTGATCTCGGTGACCACCCAGCGCGAGTCAGGAATACTCAAGCGCAGGCGCGCGGCGCCCGTTCCAGCTTGGGTTCTCATCGGCGGCCGCACCGTGACGGCGGTTTGCACGGCCGGCGTAATCGCGACACTGCTGCTCGTAATCGGCTCAGCGGGCTACGGCGCCACGGTGTCCGGCCGCACGCTGCCCGCGCTTGCGGTGGCGGTGGTGACCGGCGCCGTCACGTTCTGCGCGGTGGGCTACGCGCTGGTCACATTCATCAGGTCCGCCGACGCCGCCCAGCCGCTGGTCCAGATCGTCGTTCTGCCGCTCTACTTCATCTCGGGCGTGTTTGTGCCCTCAGACCGCATCGGCACTGTCCTCACGGACATCGCAAAGGTCTTCCCGGTCTACCACCTCAGGCAGGCGCTGCTGAAACCATTCGAGCCGCATGCGGCGACCGCGGGCTTCGCCGTCGGTGACCTGGCGATCCTCGCCGCGTGGGCCGCGCTGGGCCTGGCGGTCGCGGTGTTGCGGTTCAGGTGGCAACCTCAAGGTCGCTAGCGTCACGCTTCCGACCAAGCCGAGCACCGAGTCGGCCGCCGCGACAGTGCGCACGCTCGGCCCATTTCCGCCGCCTGCGTCTGCCAGACTCAGAGGTGTGCTGGGCGCGGTTTGAGTGACTAGGCGCCATGGGTGGACCCCCTAACGTCTTGCTCTCGCCGCGCCCGGCGCGTGATCGGCCGCCGCAGCGCCGGGGAGGTGGTCCGGAGCGTGATCGGCAGGCGCAACGCCGGAGAGCAGGGCCAGCGCGTGCGGCAGCGCACCCACGAGCGCATCGCCGGCCTGGACAACGCTCCTGGGGCTGCCCGGGAAGTTAATGATCAGGCTCTGGCCCCTGACCCCCACGACGGCGCGCGAGAGCATCCAATTGGGGGTGTGTTGGCGTGAGGCCTCGCGCATGGCATGCGGTATGCCGGGGGTCTCGCGCTCGATCACTGCCCGTGTGGCCTCGGGGGTGACATCGGTGGGGGCCAGGCCTGTCCCGCCCGTGGTGAGGATCAGATCGCACCGCTCCACGTCGGCCCAATGGCGCAGGCGCGCTTCGATCTCCTCGCGCAAGTCGCCGACAAGGTCGCGGCCCACGACCTCGGCGCCGACCTGTTGGGCAAACTCCGCCAGCCGGTCGCCGCTCTCATCGCCGGCGCGTCCGGAGGCCCTCGACGTGCTGACCGTGATCACCACAGCGCGCATCTCTGCTCAGGCCGGCTGGTCGGCTGGGGCGTGCCAATCGCTGCGCCCGCCGGTCTTCTCCAGCAGGACGACCTGCTCGATCTCCACGCTGCGCTCGATGCCCTTGACCATGTCATAGACGCACAGTGCCGCCACTGCACAGGCCGTCATGGCCTCCATCTCCACGCCGGTGCGGGCGAAGGCGTGCGCGCGCGCAACGACCTCGACGACCCCGCGCTCGGGCTCGATCGTCGCGTCCACCTCGACGCTTGTCAGCTCGATGGGGTGCGCCAGGGGGATCAGCTGCCAGGTCAACTTGGCCGCCTGGATGCCCGCCAGGCGTGCCGTCCCCAGGACCTCCCCTTTCGGGTTCTCGCCGGCGGCCACCGCTGCCGCAGTGGCCGGGGACATGCGCACGCGCGCACGCGCCACCGCCCGGCGCTCAGTCGGCTGCTTGGACCCAACGTCGACCATCGTGGCGCGGCCGTCGCCGTCAACGTGGGTGAGGCCAGGAGCATTCATGGCTCGTGTTTCCAGATCGGTACCTCGGCCTTGATCCGGTCGATCAGCTCGCTTGCCCCGGCGAAGGCTTCGGCGCGGTGCGGCGCCGAAACGGCCACGATCACGCTGGGCTCGCCCAGCTCGACCGTTCCCACCCGGTGCTCGACGGCAGCCGCCGCAAGGCCGTGGCGCTGCACGCATTGGGCGCCAAGCGCCGCCATTCGCTCCTCGGCCATCTCCCGATAAGCCTCGTACTGCAGGCGCGGGATCTCGCGGGTGACGCCGCAGAAGACGACGATCGCCCCGGCGGCCGGGCTGCTCACCGTGCGCGAGAGCGCCTCGACGCTCAAGGGCTGATCGCTGATGCGAACCGACACTGGCGCGCTCACCGAGCCCCTCCGCTTACGGGTGGGATCAGGGCGATCTCATCGTCGGCTGCCAGCGGCGTGTGGTCGTCGGCGTAGGAGCGGTTGACCGCCATCACCACGGGGACACGCGCCAGCACTTCCACCAGCGGCCCGGTGCGGCGCAGCGATCCCAGCGCATCGGAGACGGTGGCGCCGTCGGCAAGCTCCAGCTCGAGCTCATCGGCGCCGGCGTCGGCGCGCAGACAGGAAAAGAGGCGGATTCTGATAGTCACGCCGCGTCGCCCCCGGCGGGCGCTGCGAGCTGCTCAGGCCAGATCGAGGCCAGCAGCTCGATCTCCACGCGCGTGCCTGCACTGACCGACCCGCTGGCGCTCGGGATGATCGCGAGTGCGCTTGCGCCCAGCATCGAGGTCAGGATATGCGAGCCCTGCGGCCCCGTGGGCTCGACCTCCCAGCCATCCTCGCCAACATGCGCCCGGCAGCGAACGGCATGCGCGCGTCCGGGCTCCTTTTCATAGTCGGCGGTCAGCGTCGCGACTGCCCGCAACGGCCGCGACTGCGAGCCCGAAAGGGCGCGCAACGCCGGTGCGCAAAGCAGGATGAACGTGACCATCGAGGAGACCGGGTTGCCGGGCAGACCGAAGACGAGCGTGTCGCCGCGAACACCGAACCAGGTCGGCTTGCCGGGCTTCAGCGCGACACCCCAGAACAGCTCCCGCACCCCCTCCGTCGCCGCGGCACTGCGAACGTGGTCATGCTCGCCAACCGAGGCTCCCCCACAGACAACGACGGCGTCCACGCCCAGGATGTCGTGCAACGTTGCCGCGATCGCCTCGCGATCGTCGCCGACGTGCGCGCAGGTGACCACTTCGGCGCCCGCGCACCGGGCGAGCGCGGGGATCGAGTGGGCGCTTGCGTCGCGGACAGCCCCCGGGTACATCTGGCCTCCGGGCGCCACGAGCTCATCGCCGGTCGTCATTACGGCGACGCGCGGCCGGCGAGTGCAGGAGACCTCGGCGCCGCCGACAGCCGCCAGCACACCCAACTCCGACGGCCCCAGGCGCGTCCCCGCGGTCACCACGATGGCGCCGGCCGCAAAGTCGTCGCCGGCCCTACGAATCCAAGCTCCCGGCGCCGGTGCCACCTCGACGACGACAGCGGCGCTGCCGGCAACAGCCTGCTCGCAGGGCACCACCGCGTCGGCGCCTGCGGGCATGACGGCGCCCGTCGATACGCCCACAGTCTCGCCTTCTGCGACCGGCACCCCGGCGGGCGAGCCGGCCCGCGACTCGCCTATGAGTCTGAGCGTCACCGTCTTTCCGGCGCCGGCTCCCGCGACGTCGGCAGCACGGACCGCAAAGCCATCCATGGCCGAGTTGTCATAAGCCGGCACGGCTTCGGCGGCGATCGCATCTGCTGCCAGCGTCCGGCCCAAAGCCGCATCCAGCCTGACACGCTCGGCGGGCAACGCGCGAGCGTGGTCGAGAACGACTTCGCGGGCCTGCTCGAGCTCCAGCAGGCCGCTCACCTGGCCGTGATCACCACGTTTGGCTGAGAGTTGCGCGCGAGCACGACGACGGGATCGCCGACGCTGACGACCGTTCCGGGCACATAGACGTGGTTGAGGTTCTGCGCGAAGAAGACGCCCGTGTTGGTCTCGTCGTAGGCGTTGGCCCCGCGTCTGGTACGCAGTGCCTTGCGGACCTCCTTGCCGACGACCGCGGTCGTCTGGTCGGTGTCGGGGATCACGCACCGGTCGCACCCCTTGACCACAAAGGCCCTCATGGGCCCGATCTCGATGTCGGTCCAGAAGTCCTCGTCGTAGGGCTCCAGATCGGGCCCGTCCACCACGATGTTTGGGCGGAAGCGGTTCATCGGTACGGGAACCTCCATCTCGCTGTTGAGCCTACGCAGCGACGGCTCGGTGGCGAGCAGCATCGAGTTGCCGTCGGCAAACCCCACCTGGTTGGAGGCCTGCTCGACGTGGTAGCGATCCTTGATGTAGCGGGGCGCGTCCTCGCGCACATGCAGAAACCGGAACGAACGGCTCTGCTTGTAGGGCGGCAGAAAGCTCGTGAACCACTCGTTGAGCTGCTCGCTTACGACCTGCCCGGTGACCGCCCTACCGTGGACCGTGGCGACGACCAGCTTGGAGTCGTCGGGCTCGATGTGCAGCGGCACGCGCATGTCGTCCATGCCCGGCGCGGTAAGTGTGATGGAGTCCTGCGAGACCGTGACGCCTACCAGCGCAAGCTCAGAGACCTTGCGCTGCGACACGAAGTCGTCGTCGTCGTCGATCAGCATGAAGTCCCGATCGAGCTGGAGACCACGGGCGGTGACGCGCGCCTGACTCAGATGTACCCCGGCGCATGACTTGACGGGGTAGGTGACGAGATCGACGACCCGCAGGGCAGTCGTGACGACGGGCATGTGGTCTCGGATGCTAACCGCCCGGGCGATGCTGCCCAGAGCCCGTGATGCGCGTGCGGGTGGCGGGACTGCGGGTGGCCTCCACGCAGACGGCGGCGCGGCGGATGG
>CAJCIJ010000162.1 GCA_903970315.1 Actinomycetota bacterium | reverse complement strand
AGCCACATCGGCCACCGGATGTAGGGGACCAGCGCACCGACCAGGGCCCCGAGCAGCAACTCCCACGCGCGGGCAAAGCTGTTGTAGTAGGCGACCGCCGGGTTGGCCTGATGGGCGAAGATCGCGTAGACGAACGACGCGATGGCCAGCGCGGCGAGCAGCACCACGAACGCCGTCCGCAGTCGATCGCCCAGCCGGCGTCGGAGCAGGTAGGCGAAGCCGAAGACCAGCGCCAGAAAAGCGATGTAGAACTGGCCCTGCACCGACATCGACCAGATGTGTTGCAGTGGGCTGACGGATTCGCCGGCCCGCAGATAGTCGGCGACCGTGCTCGCCAGCTCCCAGTTCTGGTAGTAGCCGAGGCTGGCCAGGCTCTGGTCGGCAAAGGTCTCCCACCGCGTCTCCGGCTGAATCAGGATGGTCAGCACCGCGCATCCGGCCAGCACCACCACAAGAGCCGGCAGCAATCGGCGGACCAACCGGACCACCTCGGGTAACGGCGACAGCGACGACGCCGGATTGAGCGCCGCGCGAAGCAATTTTCCGCCGAAGAAGAAACCGGAAAGAGCCAGGAAGACGTCCACGCCACCGGAGACCCGACCGAACCAGACGTGGAACATCGCCACCAGAGCGATGGCGATGCCACGCAGCCCGTCGAGATCGTGGCGGTAGAACCCGGTGACCCGTTTGTCCGTCGCGGGCTGCGCGGGATGCGCGTCGCCTGCGTCGGCCGGGCGGGTCAGGGAGACAGTCATGATTGACAGCCAATCTACCTAACCCGCCGGCCCTGACGCGTGCGCGAAAACCGGCCTGTGAGCTGTCTGGTCAGGACTCCAGGATGCGAGTCAGGTACGGAACCATCCCGCTGGTGCGTGCCGGAGTGACCGTGACCGCGGGCTCGGTGGCCTCGATCATCTGGTTGTTGCCGAGGTACATCGCGACGCTCTGCGTGCCGCCCGGGCCGTAGCAGAGCAGGTCGCCCGGGCGTGCCTGTGACGGCGCGACTTTGCGGCCGACGTTGCACTGCTCGGCCGAAGTGCGCGGCATCTTGATCCCGGCGCCGGCGTAGGCGTACTGGATCAGGCCAGAGGCGTCGAAGCCGACGATGTTGGCGTTCAGTCCGGTGCCGCGGGTGGGGCCCGCGGCGTTGCCGCCGCCATAGAGGAACGGCACGTTGCGCTGAGAAAGCGCGCGCTGGATCACGTAGCTGGTCGACTGCTGGTAGCCCACGAGAGTCGGCCCACTGGGGTCAGCGCTTGCGATGTGGGGGTTTACCATCGGCAGCGTCAGTAACAGGGCCAGGCCGGCCGGGACGGCGAAGCTGCGTCTCATGTTGATCACCTCTCTGTGGCTTCGGCGCGGTGACTTCACGCCTCTGCCGCCATTCCCGATTCACCCCAGAGACCCAAACGCTGGCCCGCCCCGTTGGGGGCCGCACGCCGGCACCGAAACCGGCGCGGTGTGGACCCGTCGGTGAACCGCTGAATTCACAACAGTCACTACGGACACTGTGGCAACAAAATTCGGTAAGAGCCACTGCGCAGGCCCCCTGAGCGGGATTTTTTGTCGTAACGTGACCCAACGGTGATCGCTTGGCGGACCGAAGCCTCAAAACCATGCGGGCCGTTGTGATTTCGCTCTCACTCAGGCGTGTCGACGGCGTCGGGGTTGCTGTGCCAGTACGTGCTGCTGAAATCGGTCAGCGCCGAGCCGGCCACGGAGGCGAGCAACACGAGGGCAATCGCCAAAGCCGGCCAGAAGGACAGATACCAACCCTTCAACAGCGACACCAGCGGCCCGAGCAGTGCCGCTGCAACCGCGGCGCCGATGCCTCCGAACACAATCGGGTAGATGTAGAAGTCCACGCCGAAGGGCGCGGGCGGGCAATCTCCGGTGCAGACGTCCTTCAGGAAGCCGAAAAGCCTGGAATACCAATCGGTCCCGAAGGCGATGACCGCCAGGAGCGCGAGCAACGCGAGCACGGAGGACACGTCCCACGGGATCAGCCGCAGCCGCAGAACCCGCGGCGGGGAGTCCTCGTGGTGGCTGGGGGACGGGGCGTCAGACTGCTGCGGCGAAGCCATGGTGGCTCAATGCTGCCGGATGCCCGGCATTTCTGCGACCGAACGCTGAGCGCGCCGGGTTCGGGAGAGCCTGCTTTACCCTCGTTCTCTATGACTTCTGCGGCCGCAGGGACGCCTGGGCTCACGCCCGAGCAGATCAGCGCGATCGATGCGGCCCACCTGTGGCATCCCTACAGCACGATCGGAGCCGAGGCGGTGCCCCCGGTGGTGGCGGTCGGCGCTCGCGGTGCCTGGCTCACCCTCGTCCGCGACGGCAAGCAGGTTCCGGCGCTCGATGCGATGAGCTCCTGGTGGACGGCCATCCACGGTCATGGCCACCCCGTGCTGGACGCGGCGATGACCAGTCAGCTGGCCACCATGAACCACGTCATGTTCGGCGGTCTCACCCACGAGCCCGCCGCCCGGTTAGCGCAGCTCCTCGTCGAGATCACCCCGGACGGCCTGGAAACGGTGTTCTTCAGCGACTCCGGATCGGTATCGGTCGAGGTCGCGGTCAAGATGGCGCTGCAGTACTGGCGCGGCCGTGGCCTACCTGGCAAGCGTCGGCTGATGACCTGGCGCGGGGGATACCACGGCGACACCTTCACGCCGATGAGCATCTGCGACCCAGAGGGCGGCATGCACTCCCTGTGGAGCGACGTCTTGGCTCACCAGGTGTTCGCCCCGCAGGTACCCCGCGACTACGACCCCGCTTATAGCGCGGCATTCGAGACGCAGCTGGCCGGGCACGCCGCCGAACTGGCCGCCGTGGTCGTCGAGCCGGTGGTCCAGGGTGCCGGCGGGATGCGCTTCCACGATCCGCGCTATCTGACCGACCTGCGGGACATCTGCCGACGGCACGACGTGTTGCTGGTCTTCGACGAGATCGCCACCGGATTCGGCCGTACCGGCGAATTGTTCGCCGCCGACCATGCCAGCGTCAGCCCCGACATCATGTGCGTCGGCAAGGCGCTGACCGGCGGCTACCTGAGCCTGGCCGCGACATTGTGCACCACCGAGGTCGCGCACACGATCAGCTCCGGTGAAGCCGGAGCGCTGATGCACGGGCCGACGTTCATGGCCAACCCGCTGGCGTGCGCGGTCTCGGTGGCTGCCGTGGAGTTGCTGCTCGGCCAGGACTGGCGTTCGCTGGTCGCCGAGATCGGTGCCGGGCTGACCACCGGGCTCGAGCCGGCGCGGACATTGCCGGGGGTGGCCGATGTCCGGGTGTGCGGCGCGATCGGCGTCATCGAATGCGACCGCCCGGTCGATCTGACTATCGCTACACCGGCGGCGCTGGATCGCGGCGTCTGGCTGCGGCCGTTCCGCAACCTGGTGTACGCGATGCCGCCGTTCATCTGCACGCCCGGAGAGATCGCGCAGGTCACCTCCACGATGGTGGAGGTGGCTCGTCTGAACGGTTCTCGTAAACTTTAGCGCGATGACACAGATCGACACCTCGCCGTTGGCCTGGCTTGAACAGCACGCTGAGGCGCGCCGGGAGGCCGGGCTGCGACGCGCGTTGCGGCCCCGACCCGCGGTGGCCACCGAGCTGGACCTGGCGTCCAACGACTACCTCGGCCTGTCGCAACACGCGCGGGTCATCGAAGGCGGCGTGGACGCGCTGCGTACCTGGGGTGCGGGCGCGACCGGCTCGCGGCTGGTTACCGGCAACACGTCGCTGCACGAGGAGCTGGAATCCACTGTGGCCGAATTCGTCGGCGCCGCAGCGGGTTTGGTGTTCTCCTCCGGGTACACCGCCAATCTGGGCGCAGTGGTCGGGCTCTCCGGTCCGGGCTCGTTGCTGGTTTCGGATGCCCTTTCGCACGCCTCGCTGGTCGATGCGTGCCGGCTGTCACGAGCCCGGGTGGTTGTCGCGCCGCACCGCGACGTCGACGCCGTCGAGGCGGCGCTGGCCGCACGGGACGAGGAGCGCGCGGTCGTCATCACCGAGTCGGTGTTCTCCACCGACGGCGCCCTGGCTCCGGTGCGGCGGTTGCACGAGGTGTGCCGCCGCCACCGGGCGCTGCTCGTCGTCGACGAGGCCCACGGGCTGGGCGTGCGTGGTATCGGCGGACGCGGGTTGCTGCATGAGCTGGGCTTGGCGGGTGCGCCTGATGTGGTGATGACCACGACGCTGTCG
>CAJCIJ010000161.1 GCA_903970315.1 Actinomycetota bacterium | reverse complement strand
TCGACGAGACGATGATGTACTCCTCGGCGTACTTCCCGCGGGCGGGAATGACACTTGCGCAGGCTTCGGAGGCAAAGCTCGAGCTCGTGTGCGACGCGCTGGAGCTCGGGCCCGAGGACCACGTGATCGAGATCGGCACGGGATGGGGGGGCTTTGCAGTTCACGCCGCAAGGACTCGCGGCTGCCGGGTGACCACCACCACAATCTCGCGCGAGCAGTACGAGCATGCGCGCGAGCGCGTGCATGCCGCCGGGCTGGCAGACCGGGTGACGGTGATCTGCGAGGACTACCGCGACGTGGGCGGCCGTTACGACAAGCTGGTCTCGATCGAGATGATCGAGGCGGTCGGCTGGCGTGACTTTGACACCTTCTTTGCCCGCTGCTCGGACCTGCTTGCCGACGATGGCCGGATGCTACTGCAGGCCATTGTCATCGACGACAGCGCCTATGAGGTCGAGAAGGCCTCCCAGAGCTTCATCCGCACGCACATATTTCCCGACGGATGCCTGCCCTCGCTTGAGGTGATCGGCCGCTGCCTGAGGCGTCACACCGACATGGACCCGGTGGGGGTGCGGGAGCTGACCCCCCACTACGCCGAGACGCTCCGGCGCTGGCGGGCAAACGTCGAAGCGGTCGCCCCGCGACTGCAGGAGATGGGCTACGACACGCGCTTTCAGCGGCTGTGGCGGATGTACCTCTGCTACTGCGAGGCCGGCTTTGCCGAGCGCAGAATCGGCGTGGTGCAGATGCACATGGCAAAGCGCGCACTGCTTGAGCGCGCCGGCGCAGGCCAGGCCCGCCCGCCATCGCTGGCCGCTGCATCGTGAGAGCCCTCTCATCTGAGTTTTAGTGGCCGCTTATGCGTCGTCCTAGGGTCCGCAGTAGTGAGTACTCAGACAACCACGGTCGGCCGTCCAGGAGGCGTCGACTGGCGACGTGCCGAGTTCGTGCTCACGGCGCTCGCTTTGCTGGGCTTTTTGACGCTGCCCATCCGCATCACCACGATCTACAGCGGCCTGCCGGCTCACCCTCTGTTCGTGCATGTGCCCGTGATCCTGATCCCGACCACGATCGTGGCGGCAATCGTGTTCATGGTCCGGCGCGACTGGTTCTCACGCTACGGGATCGCCCTTGCGCTGGTGTCGATCGTGGCGATGAGTTCCATCTTTCTGACCATGCAGGCCGGCGCGGCGCTGCGCGCGGCGCTGAACCTCCAGGGACCGGCGGCGCAGCTGATCTCCGAACACTCCCATGCGGCGCATGTCCTGGCGATTGTCTACGTGGCGTTCACCGCCGTGCTCATAGTCACCTTTGCCGCTCAGCGGATCTCCGGGGGCATGCCCACGGGACTGGCCATCGTGGACCGCCCTCTGGAGCACCCGGCAACGTTTGCGACGCTGTGGGTATTGCTCGTGGTGTTGGCGCTGGGCGGCGCCTACATGACCTTCAGGACCGGCGATCTCGGCGCCAAGGCCGTCTGGCAGGGGCGTCTGCAGGCTGCGCACCATGAACGTGATGGCCGCCCCGAAGGCCCCGGCGGCCCGGCCCGGATCTCGCCCTACTGAGGCCGCGGCGAACGGTAGCGTGTGGCCATGGCATCGCTGACGCGCCGGCGCTTTCTGCTTGGCGCCGGTGCGGTGGCCGCCGGTGGCGCTGCCGCGGGCATCGGCATCGACCGCGCGCTGAGTGGCCCAGGGCCTGCGCCGCTGCTACCGCTTGGCTCCCAGCCGGCGGGCCTGCCCGAACGCCAGCACGCCTGGACCGCCACGCTGGCCACCGACAGCTTTGGCAATCCCGTGGCGCCGCGGTTCTCGCGGCTGCTGTTCTTCGACGCGGCGGGCACCCCGGGCGTACGCGCGGCGCGTGTGTTGGAGGCCGCGCTGCGCACGCTCGAGCGGACCTTTCCCTGGCGTCCGTCGGGGCTGCTGTTCACCGCCGGCTGGGGCCCTGGGTATTTCGAAAAGACGCTCGCCGTCAGCTCGCCGGTGCCGCGCCCGCGGGCGCTCTCTGACTTTGAGTTGCCGGAACTCGACGACTACGACCTGTGTCTGCATGTCGCCTGTGACGACGCCCAGCGCCTGGCCGACGTCGAGATGGGGCTGCGCGGCGGCAGGGCGCCTGCGGGAACCGATGGGTCGCTGGACCTCACAGAGGTACTGACCTGGCGCGAAACCCGCACGGGATTTGTCGGTGCCGGGCTTCCCGCCGGCCATCAGGACGTCGGTGGGATCCCGTCCGGCCGACCCGTGTCCGAGGCCTCGCCGCTGTTCATGGGCTTTAAGTCGGGTCTGCGCAAAAACCAGGCCACCGAGGACGCCGTCACGATCGCCGATGGCGCCTTGGCGGGCGGCACCACGATGCAGGTCAGCTACATGCGGCTGCGCCTTGAAAGCTGGTACGGGCAGCTGAACGAGAGCGAACGGGTGGCGCTGATGTACGCGCCGCAGGTGACCCCCACGCAGGTGCGGCAGATAACCACCAACGCCCCCGCCGACCCCGCAGGCCTTCACGAAGCGATAAACCACTACGGCGTGATCGGGCACGCCCAGACGTCGGCGCGCGCGCGCAGGGACGGCAAGCCACTGATGCTCCGTCGTGACTTTGACACCGTCGACGGTGGCCAGGCGGGACTTCACTTCGTGTCCCTGCAACGGTCCATCGAGGACTTCGTAAAGACGCGCGAAGCCATGAATGCATCGTCGGCGCAGCTCGAAAACCCGGCCATCACCGACACGGTCAACAACGGGATCAACGCGTTCATGTTCGTGCTGCGCCGCGCCAACTACGTGTTGCCGCCGCGGCAGCAGCGCTCCTTTCCACTGCTGCCCGGCCGCCAGCACGCGTTGGCCTAGGGGCGCCCGGCGCGATACACCCAGGGCCCCGCGCGCCGGCGAGCCGCCGAGGCTCCAGGCGGGCGGCGACTGGGCGAGGCCTCAGGCGGGAGTGACGTCCTGGATTGCGTGCTTGAGCTCGGCAGCGGTGTAGGGCCAGGGCAAGAGCGCGCGCTCGTAGCCGGAGGGGTCCACGACGTATGCCATCTCGGAGTGGGTGATGTAGTGGACCGTGATCCCCGCGATGTGCTTGGTGACGACCGCGACTTCGGCGTAGTAGCGCTTCCACACCGATGCAAGCGCCTTGGGGTTGCCCACGGCCCAGCGCCACTGCGGTACCAGGTGCCACTTGGTGTAGTCCTGAACCAGGTGGCTGCGCGCGTTGCCATAGACGTCAACGCTTACTGCCAGGATCGGCGCCCGCTGAGCAGGGGACAGTTCGCGATCGGCGCGGCTGAGCACCTGCGCGGCCAGCGGGCAGTTTTCGCGGCACAGCGGATCGATGAAGGTCACGATCACCGGGTGACCGCGGTAGGCGGCAACCGACACGGGCTGGCCGTTCTGGTCACTGAGCGAGAAGTTCGGTGCCGCCTGGCGTCCGGACGGCCAGAGTATGGGCGTGCTTTCGGCGCCACTGGGCGAGACCGACGAGGCGCTCGCCGATGCCGATGCGGCGACGTGCCTGACCCCAAAGGCCACGACGAACACACCCACGACGATCACAAGCACGAGCGCCGATCCGGGAACGGCGTACTGCATCCAGGCCGGAAACCCACCCACGGAGGTCGCCTTGGCCCGGGGCGGCTGTGGCGCGCGTGGCGGCCTCGTGCCCGTGCCACGGCGCCGCCTGGTCGCGACCACGCCGCCCACGACGGCCACCACCACAAGGCCCGCCACGACGACGGCAAGCGCTGTGTCGCCGCCGCCTGAGGACCCACCGTTCGCGGTCGCAGCCGAGGCCACGGGGAGCTTCACGCCGGCCTGTTGGGCCAGCTGATCAACAGCAGTCTGGGCTGCGGTCAGCAGCCCCGCTCCCCCGGCGCCGATCGTGAGCTTGTCCAGGCGCGCATACGCCGACGCCGTGGAATGCCGGGCGCGATAGACGCCGACCCCGTTGGGCATGACCACGAGCAGCGTGCCCCTGTAGACCAGCGAGAGCTCAATGCCCAAGAACTGCGCGTATGTGCGTGGCTTGGCCCAAAGTTCGCCCACGGAGCCCAGGTCATAAGCGTCGGGGACGATCGCTACACGGATCGGGAAACCGGCCTTGGCCGAGGCATCCAGCAGGGCCTGTAGCCCGGCCTGCTGAGCGGTGCTTGCGCCGGTATCCGCGGGCACGAATGCCGGGGCGGTCAGCAGCACGTCGCTGGCGGGGTCGCCGTCGGCCAGCGCCGATGCCGGCGCCAGCGATGCGACGGCACATATGGCCGCCAGCGGCAGCGACCATCGCACCAGGGCGCGCAGGCAGCGATGCGGGCGCCGGGCGCAGGTGCGATGTATGGCCGCGTCGTTGTTGGCCATGACGACCGCGACCAACGATACCCGGCTTGCTCCAGTGGCAAGCCGCAAGGCTGAGCGGGCGCGCCCGGCGCCGGCCAATGTCCTCGCTGCCGATGAGATCACAGACCGGTTGGGAACGTGAAGTGGGTGTGCGGCGGTACGTGCGGGCCAACCTCCAGCACGATCTCTGCGTGCCGCTCCAGGGCGACTGCGCCCGGTGGCCCACGCCATCGCCGGCCGTCGATGAACACGGCGACCTGCTGCCCCGGATTGGCCCGGAAGGATGCCAACCGAAGCCGCGACAGCGGCTGGCCCCACGCCTGAAACAGGC
>CAJCIJ010000160.1 GCA_903970315.1 Actinomycetota bacterium | reverse complement strand
ATCGCGGACCCGTCAGACCCGTCGGTCGCGTTGGCCGAGTTGGCGGGAGCCTAGAACCGGCGATTCGGCGGCCAGCGGTCAGGCGGCTGCGGCTGGGGGTCGCGTGTGCTCGCGACCGTCATCCAGCGAGCGCGCCGTGGGTGACCGCGGCACATCGGACTGCTGCGGGTTTGTGTGCAGTACCACGTCGCCCAGGTGCGTGGTCACGCCGAACCAGAAATGCTCGTTTTTGTAGTGGTGCAGACGGTGGTTGCGCCAGATCAGCTTGAAGTACCACCGTCTGGGCCGGTAGGGAGTGTGGATCAGGAAGTGGCACCACTCATACCCTGAGAGGATCGCGTAGGCGGCCACCAGCGCTGTGAGCCACTCGCCCAGCAGCGCACCGCCCACCAGCGCGTGGGCGACGCTCGCGTAGGCGAACATGAGCACGGCGATGGTCGGCAGGAAGGCCAGCAGGGCGTTTGTGGGGATGAACACCCAGCGCAGGTCAGTGGGTGCCTCGTGGTGGGCGCGGTGCTCGGGCGCCGCCAGCGGCTGGAAGCTCCGGCGCCCTACGCGGACACGGGTGGCGTGGAGGATGTACACGTGGATCAGCCACTCGGTGACAGGCTCGGTGGCGACCACAAATGCGGGCGCCAGGGCGTCCTGCCAACCCCAGCCTCCGACCGCAGCGCGAGCGGCCAGCGCGGCCACGAGCGCCGCGGCAATGATCCGCGGCGAGCTGTGGCGCAAGAACGCCCGCCCGCACTGCGCCAGTGACAGCCTCCCGGCTGTTGGGCCTGTGCGAGGGCCGGGCCAGGCGACAAGGGGGTCGGTGTTTCCTACGGAGCTCATCGATGCCTCTGTTCCAGGCTACCGCCGCGCGCAGCGAATGCCTCCGCGCTCGTACCCTCGTTGTGTTTGCGCTATCTGAATCCAGCCGCTGCGGGCGCTGCCGATAACTGACACCAGGAACGGCTATGCAAGGACGCCAGCACGCTCTCCAGCAGCTCATGATGGGCTCGCGCTACAGCATCGACCCCGACCTGGTGGCGGGAGCGATACTGGCACGCGCCATGACCCGCCAGCTGGTTCCCGAGGCCAGATTCCGCAACGATCCTGCGGCAAGGACTGTGAGCGCTCAGGGCGCTCTGGCCGGCGCCGGTGGGCCCGATGGCCGAATACTGCCGATCATCCGTCCAGTCCGCGTCGACCGCGACCCAGGTTCAGCCCCTGATCCCGATGCTTGGGCGTGAGCCCGTGGATGTACCCACTGCCCGGAGCCGACAGTGCTTGAGGCCCAGGGAGACCTTCCGGATCTCGGGCCGGCGTCGGTTCCCGTGCCGCGAGCAGGTGCGGCGGGCCGGCTTGTTGCCGGCCTGAGAACGCGCGCCCAGCAGAAGCGCGGCTTCTGGGTGGCGGTCGCCGCTGTGTTGGTCGCGCTGGGCGTGGGTGGCTCGCTGCTCGGCGCACGCGCCGTTGCGCACTCGGATGCGTCCAAGCAACGGCTGAATTTCCATCTGGCATCGACTGAGATCGCGTCGGCCCTGAAGCTGGCGATCCAGCACGAGGAAGACCTCACCTACAGCACCAGTGCGTTCGTCACGGGGAGTCCGCGGATCTCCCCGGCGGGCTTTGACCGGTGGGGCGAATCGGTGCGCGCGATGCAACGCTACCCCGAGCTGCAGACCTTCGGCCTGCTCAAGCTCGTGCCGTCGGCGGACCTGCACGCTTTTGAGTCCTACACGGCTGCGCACCCGATTCGTCCGCTCGGTCCGAGCTCCGTTGGGCCACAGGAACAGTTCACCCTGTTCCCGCCGGGCGCGCGTCCCTACTACTGCCTGGCCGTCGCGGGCCTGGCGCGTAGCCCCGAAGCGTTCGTGCCCAAGGGCACCGACTACTGCGATCTGGCCCCCACGCTGATCAAAGCGCGCGAATCGGGCTTCACGGGCTATGCGCCCTTCCCTGACGGTGCAAACACCGACCTGGGGATCGAGACCCCGGTCTACCGGGGCGGGATCAGGCCCACGACGGCCGCCGCCCGAAACCGGGCGTTCATCGGCTGGATCGGCGAGGTGATCGCCCCCAAGGTGCTCTTCGCCCGGGCGCTTGCCGGGCATCCGAGTGTCGCGGTGACTGTCAGGTATGACTCGCGCTACTCCAAGGTGGCGTTCTGGAGCCGGACCGTCAGCCACAACTCTCTGAGCGCCACGATCCCCTTGCGAGTGGGTCCTGAAGATGGCCTGTCACACAGCGAAGGGTGGACGGTGCAGACCTTTGCAGGCGGCGCCCAGGGCGAGGTTTACGACTACTCGAACTCCGTGACCCTGCTGATCAGCGGGACCCTGCTGAGCCTGATGCTCGCGGTGCTGGTCTTCGTGCTGGGGACAGGCCGAATGCGCGCACTGTCGCTCGTACACGAGAAGACGCGGGAGCTGTCCCACCAGGCGCTGCACGATCCGCTGACGGGCCTGCCCAACCGCGCGCTTGTGATGGACCGCGCGGAGCAGATGCTCGCGCGGGCATCGAGGGGGCCGCGGGCGATGGTGGGCGCGCTGTACATCGATGTGGACGGCTTCAAGCACGTAAATGACAGCCTCGGCCACGCCGCCGGCGATCTGCTTTTGAGGACGGTCGCCGATCGTCTGCGCGACACGCTGCGCGACCACGACACGGCTGGCCGCCTTGGCGGCGACGAGTTCGTGGTGCTCGTGGAGGGGTCTGTGGACGCGGCTGCGGTCAACCTGCTGGCCGATCGGCTCACCCAGGCGCTGCGCGAGCCGATCACGCTCGACGAGACCCACAAGCCGATCTCGGCGACCGTGAGCATCGGTGTGACGCTCGGCTACTACGAGACCCCCGATGACCTGCTGCGCGATGCCGACCTTGCGCTCTACGCGGCCAAGGCGGCCGGCAAGGACCGCTACGCCCTCTATGACCCGACCATGTCGGTCGCCGAGGAAGGGCGCCGCGACCTGGAGGCCGACCTGAGCATTGCGGTCGCCGACGAGCAGTTTTTCCTGGTCTACCAGCCGATCTACGATCTGGCCGGCGGGAGGGTGGTTGGGGTGGAGGCACTGATCCGCTGGCAGCATCCACGACACGGCGTGATGCTGCCCGACACGTTCATCCCACTGGCCGAGGAGAGCGGACTGATCGTGCCCATAGGCCGCTGGGTGCTTGCTGAGGCCTGCCGCCAGGCCGCCGCCTGGAGCGCCGATGGTATGCGTCTGGGGTTGGCGGTGAACGTGTCCGCCTTCCAGCTGGGCCGGGCGAGTTTTGCCGATGACGTACGCACGACGCTGGCCGCCACAGGTCTCTCTCCGTTGTCGCTGACGCTCGAGATCACAGAGACGGCGCTCATGCGCGACGTGCCGGCCGCCGCCGAGCGCCTGCGGGCGCTCAAGCGGCTCGGGGTGCTTGTCGCCATCGATGATTTCGGTACCGGTTACGCGTCGCTGTCACAGCTTCAGCGCATGCCCGTGGACATCCTCAAGATGGACCGCACGTTCGTGGAGGCGCTAAACGAAGGCGGCCAGGCACGAGAGCTGTTGGAAGCGATCCTCGGTGTTGGCCAGTCACTCTCCTTGATCGTGGTGGCCGAGGGCGTCGAACACGACAGCCAGAGGGTGGCGCTGCTGGCGATGGGTTGTGAGCTCGCCCAGGGAGAGCTGCTGGGGGCGCCGGCCCGCGCAGAGGAGATTGCGACGATGCTCGGCCGCAGCCACGCACGGCGGCTGTTGGCGCGCGTGCAGCCGGCCTGAAGCATCTGCCGCCTGGGACACATGGGCATCGATAAGCCCTGCAATTGCGCCACTAGTCCAAGGTAAACGCACCCGGCAGGTGTGAAAATTTTGGAGTGACAGCTGGAACACACGGAGCGGTGGTGAGCGATGCCAGCTTCTCCACAGCCTGGCCGGCGCCGGTGGACTGCGAAAGCTGGGTTGGGCACGTGATCGTGCTGGGCATCCAGGGAGTCGGGTTGCGGACGGTCGAGCAGCTGCGTGTGGCCGATGTGCCGGTGGTGGTTCTCGACAATCTCGATGCCCGCTCGGCGGCGCTGGTTGAGAGCTGGGGCTGCCCGCACATGAGCACCAGCGGCGACCCCGCGGTGCTGCTACGCGCCGCCGGCGTGGCGGGGGCTCGCGCGGTCGTGTGTAAGCAGGCCAGTGACCTGCGTAACGTCGAGATTGCTCTGTTGGTGCGCGACATGCGCGACGACATCTCGGTGGTGGTCCACCTGGACAACCCCACGGTGGGCCGCGCCGTTGAAGATGCCACGGGCGCAGGCAGTGTTCTCGACGTTGCAGGGCTGTTCGCGCCATCGGTCGTCGATGCTTGCATGGGCCGGACCGCCTACGACGTGATGCTCGGCGACGAGCACTTCGTTGCCGCCGAGGTGAGCGTGGGCGAGCCCGGGACCCTGCGAACGCTCTTCGGCGACCTCGCGCCGGTGGGGATCATCACCGCCGACGACGAGCTGGTGGTCTGTCCGGGCCGAGACCATCCGGTTGGCACCGGCGATCGGGTCACGGTGCTTGGCAAGCCTGCCGACGTCGAGCGCGTTGGGGTGGTCAGGGCGAGGGGCCACGACCACGCTCACGGAGGCCGGAGCCCGGTGCGCCGGTTCTTGCGGCGCGTCTCTCATTCGGTGGCCGAGGAGGCAGATCGCGCGATCTGCATCGCACTGCTGCTCGGATTGCTGCTGCTGGTGGTGTCAACGGTCGTGCTGCGCGTCGGCTACGTCACGGCCGGAGGCGGACATCTCTCGATTGAGAACGCCGTCTACTTCACCGTCGAGACGGTCGCCACGGTGGGCTTTGGCGACTTCTCGTTTGCCAACCAGTCACAGGGGCTTGAGGCCTTCGGGGTCCTGCTGATCGTCCTTGGCACGACGCTGGTGACCACGCTGTTCGCGCTGCTCACAAACGCCTTGGTGCGGCGCCGCATTGAGCAGTCGCTGGGCCAGGGCAAGATCCACGGCATGGTCGGCCACGTGATCCTGGTCGGACTGGGAGCCGTGGGTCTACGTGTGCTTGAGGGCCTGCGCGCACTCGGTAGGGACGTTGTGGTGATCGAGTACGACGAGCGCAACCGTTACGTGCAACATGCCCGCTCGCTGGGAGTGCCGATCGTCCACGGCGACGCCTCGCTGGATCAGACGCTGAACACGGTCAACATCGCCGAGGCCGGCGCCGTGGCCATCCTCACCAGCGACGACCTGGTCAACCTGGAGACGGGCCTTGCGGTCAGGGACCTGCTCGGGCCGCGGTGGGCCGAGGTGCCGGTGGTGCTGCGCGTCTTTGACCGGGCGCTCGGCAACCGGCTGGAGAAGACGTTCAAGTTCCACCACGTTTGGTCGACGTCGGCCCTTGCTGCACCGTGGTTTGTGGGTGCTGTGCTGGGCCTTGAGGTGCTTGCCACCTTTTATGTACGCAACCAACCGTTTCTGGTGGCACGCCTGACCGTCGGTCGGCACGGTGGCCTGGTGGGGTTGGCGATGCGCGACCTCTCGGCACGCATTCGCGTGGTCGCGATCGTTCCAGCGGGCTCGGGGGGCGTGATGGAGTACCCGCCCCGGCGCGACACCCGTTTCGGGGCCGGCGATCAGGCCTACCTTGTCGGACCCTACGAGGAGCTGCTGCGCGTGTTGGGTCGTGAGCGCGAGACCGAAACGGCACACGTCGACGCGGCAAACCCAGGGATGGTCAACGGCGCCATGCCCAACGGGTCGGCCACAAATGGTTCGGCGCCAACCCCGACTTTCGGCGATTGATGCAGACCAGACAAGTGTTCACGGGCCGCAGCTCTGTCCGCCGGCTTTGCGCCTGCTCGCTGGGCGTGGCGGCCTTGGTAGTCGCGGCCGCTGCCGTTGCCCCGGTCTTGGCGCCCGCTGATGCCGGCCACCCCGCGGCCGCCGGGCCGCCGCCTGTCGCCAGCACGGCGCATAAGCGCAAACCCAAGGCCGTCCATCACAAAAGCCCCAAGCCGGCGCCGCAACCGACCGCGAACTCGATGAGGTTCTCCGGGCAGATCAACCAGACCGTGAAGATCGTGACTCCCAACGTAGGCGGCCAGGACTGCGTTCACAACGGGTTCGGGTGGCTGTGGAGCACTACTGGCGTCTACGAACCGAACGCCACTGTCAACAACGGCTGGGTGCTGCAGGTTGGGTACCCCGAAGCGTTCTACGGGGGCTTCACCGACAGCTACCCGCACGGCTCCGATAGGACCGAGTTCGAGTATGCCGACGGCAAGACCCAGCCGGAAGAGCTTTACGACTACATCTGGGTGCCGCAGCCAGGGTCGGGCAAGGTGACGATCTTCTACAGCGCTGACGGCAAGCCATCCGACGAAACGCTCGCCACCCGCCTGCAGATCACGATCGACCTCACCCTCCAACCGCTACCTCAGAGCGAGTTCGCCGAGTCGGAGGGCCCCTATACGAACCTGGCCACTGCGCCGGAGACGATGAAGGGTACGTGGACCTGTAGTGCCAAGGCGCTCTAGAGCGTCCTGCGCGACTGATCGGCACCTGCATTGCGGCCGCCGCCCCGTTCGCGGCGCAGCGGTGAAGTGGAGCTAGTCGGGCTCGAACCGACGACCTCTTGCATGCCATGCAAGCGCTCTCCCAGCTGAGCTATAGCCCCGCAGACGTCGCCATCAAGGTTAGTAGATGGCTGGGAGGCGCGGCTTTCTAGAATCCCGCCCAGTGATCCGCTGGACACGCTTTGTGGTGGCGCACCGCAGGCCCATCCTCGCCGGATGGCTGGTGCTCCTTCTGGTTGGCGGCTACGCCGCGTCGAACCTTTCCAAGCTGCTCACGAACCGCTTCAGCGTGCCGGGCTCCCAGGCCGAAGCGGGCCTGTCGATCCTGCGCTCGCACCTGCACGAGCGTGGCGACGGCTCGTTCACGCTGGTGGTGCAGGCGACCGGGACAGCGCTGGATCCCGTCGCAGCCGAGGCCGCCGCGCGCCGGGCCGCCGCGATCGTGCCCAACGGTCTGGCCGGCCCCGTGTTGCCTGCGGGTCGCGGCGTCGCTTACATCCAGATCTCAACGCCGCTGGAAGGCGCGAGCGCCAAGAACTACACCGACCCCATGCGCAGGGCCATTGGGCAGGTCCCTGGTCTTCGCACCTACCTGACCGGCTTTCCTGCGCTCTCCCACGACGAGTCCCCGCTCTACAGCCGCGATCTGTCAAGCGGCGAGGAGATCGCCGTCCCGATAGCGGTCCTTGTGCTCCTGTTCATGTTCGGGACCCTCGGGGGAGTGGTCGTCCCACTCCTGTTTGCGCTTGCAACCGTGCCCACCACGCTTGGGCTGGTGTGGGTGATCGCACACCTGGGGAGCATGGCCGAATACGTGACCAACATCGTCACGCTGATCGGCCTGGCGATAGCCATCGACTACTCGATGCTCGTGGTCTTTCGCTTCCGCGAACAGCTCAACACGGGCGACGACCCAATCGAGGCCCTGGAGACCACGATGGCCACGGCGGGCCGCGCCACGATGTTCTCGGGGCTGACCGTGGCGATTGGGCTCGCCCTGCTGCTGGTGATGCCCGTGCCGTTCATCCGCTCGATGGGTGCCGGGGGCGTGCTGATACCGCTGGTCTCGATCGGTGCATCGGCGACACTCCTACCGGCGCTGCTGTCGGTGCTCGGCGGAGGTGTCAACCGTCTGCGTGTCATCCCGCGGTCGCTGCTGGAACGGCGCGCGGGCACAGCGCAGGGGTTCTGGGCGCGCTTGGCCGGCTCGATCATGCGCCGGCCCGTCCTTTACCTGGTCGTCGCTGCCGGGTCGCTGGTCGCGCTGGCAGTGCCTGCGTTGGGGCTGCATGTGACTTCCGGAGACAACCGCAGTGCTCCGTCGGGAACGCCGGCCACCACCGGTCTGCGCTTGCTTGAGGCACGTATCGGCCCAGGCTCACTGGCGCCGCAGCAGGTCGTGGTCGACACCCACACACCCGGCGGCGCGAGCGCCGCAGCCACGGTGGCGGCCGAGCTGCGACTGGTCGCCGAGCTGCGTGGCGACCCTCGTGTGGAGCCCGGCGAGATCCAGGCACCGGCGCTTGGATCTCCGGCGCTTGCACGGCAGTCTGATCTGATCGATCCAAGCGGTGACGTCTTTCAGATTCGTGCCGCGGGCCGCACCGACTCGGGCACCTTCGCCGCGATTGGCCTTGTGCACACGATCCGTGACCGCTACATCCCCGATGCGCGCTTCCCGGCCACCGACGAAGTCCTGCTCACCGGCGCTCCGGCTTTCGGCGTGGACTTTGCGGCCAAGGTCTACGCCGCCTTCCCATGGCTGGTGCTGGCGGTTCTCGTGATCACCTATTTCGTGCTGCTGCGCGCCTT
>CAJCIJ010000159.1 GCA_903970315.1 Actinomycetota bacterium | reverse complement strand
GAGCATCGACTGCCCGCACGGCGACCACGCGGCGCGGACGGCCCCGTGGATCGCGACGACAGAGCCGACCAGCACGAACCAGAACTCGCTCACAGGCTTACTTCTCGGGCGCCTGACGGGACCAATCCTCGCTGTAACACGCGGCATAGCGTAGCCGTCTCGTGGGCGAGCCGCCGTTCATACGGTCGCTTGCGGCACCATCCTGTACGCACGGCTGTCGGCGCTGTGATTGGGCCGGGGGATGTCTATTACTCTCCCCATACATGAGACCGAGAGGCACGGCAGTCATCGCGGTCTTCGCGGTGGCGCTCTGCGTCGCGGCTCCGCCTGAGGCCGTCGCCCACGCCAAGTCCCGCAAACAGGCCCACGCCCCGGCTCTCCCCGCTGCGATTGATGCCCGCCCCACGGGGACGTTTGCGATGCTCGCGTACGTCACTTCGGCGATGAATGTGCCCGGGGAGCATGTCGGCCAATCGCTGAGACGTCGCTGGGCGCTCTCCCCGGAGTCATGCGCTGAGAGCGTGTGCGAAGCACTCAACTTGGACCGCGAACGCAGCGCCGGCGTCACCGAATTGCTCGCCCTGCGCCGCGTCGCGGTCGGCACCTATACCGGCACCGGCAGTTTCTACGTCCCCTTGCGCTGCAAAAACCGAACCTACACCCACGGCAGCCGAGCGCCCTACCGGATCACGCTCACCATCCGCAGCGCGGTCACGGTGCAGGACATTGGGTTCGCTCGCACGATCACCGCCGCCTACCAGAACTCCACGCGCTCCGACAGTACGCCGTGCGTGCTCGATCCAAGTCACGACGCGGCGCGCTACAGCGGCAGCGCGAGCTCGGCGGTACCCACTCCCCCGGTCGCCGGATTCTCGACCCAGCTGAACGGGGCAACAGACAACGCCGCTTTCACGGACACCTCCGCCCCAGCTGCCGACGGCGCGCCGATCGTCTCCACTCAGTGGAGTTTCGGCGATCCGGCGTCGGGCGCAAGTGACAACTCGACCGAACCGTCTCCGTCTCATAACTTCTCAGGGCCCGGCGTCTACACGGTCACGCTCACGGTCACCGACGCCGACGGTCTGATCGCCACGAGCACCCAGCAGATCGTCGTCTCTGGACCGCCCCACGCGGCCTTCGCGGCCACAGCGCAGGGCATGACGGAAACGTTCGCCTTCACCGATGAATCCACTCCCGGCCTAGACGGGCCGGCGATCGTCAGCTGGTCCTGGAACTTCGGCGACCCCGGCTCGGGCTCCCAGAACACCTCAACGGAAGAGAATCCGTCCCATGCCTTCACCGTTCCTGGCCCCCACACGGTCACGCTCACGGTCACCGACGGCGACGGCCTGACCGCCACAACCGAACGCCAGGTGACGCCTTAGTGCTGAACCGTTAGCGCTGAAACTCGAGGGTGGCGAGCACGCCGCTGAGCTGCATCGCCAGCAGTTCCGGAGCTTTGCGCGCGGGGCGGATCACCGCGTACAGGCAGAAGAGCCGCGCAAGGTGCGTAAAGAAGCGCTGACATCCGAGTTGGCCGGCGCGCGTGACCTGAAGCTGAGCGGGGCCGAAGTCGTGCGCCCTGAGTGCATCCGGCGGCCCCATGGCGGCAAAGAGGCCGACCCCGGGGCGCACGACCGCATCGCTGCGGTACTCCACGAGCGCAGCAAACGCGTCGTCGCCTCGCATGCGACCCGTGGCAGCCGCGCCGAAGTCCCCGTCGGTCTCCAGCAACGCAAACGTGGCCGCGTGCAACACCGGTGGAGCGTCGTCACGGCGGAAGATCCGCGCCTCCCATCCCCGTGGAGCATCGATCGAGAGTCCGTGACCGGCGACCCTCAAGTGATGCACACGACGGCGAAGCCAAACTCGCTCACACCCGCTCCTGTGCCGCTGGCGGATTGCCCGCGGGATAGAGACTGGGATGACCCGCGGCGATACCCGCGGCGGCAAGCGCCTGCTCGGCTCGCCCAGCGCGCTCACTCGTACTGAGCGCACGCGGGCGACCCGCTTCGGTCACCGCGAGCGCGGTATCCGACGAAGCCTGCTCGACCATCGAGACCATCTGCTCCCAGCTCGCCGCCGTCCCCCGGCCCGCGATCGCACCCGAGCCGCCATCGACGAGCACGAAATGTGGCGACCCAGGAATCGCGTAATCACGCCAAGCCGCAGTTGACATCAACAGCTCGCGCGCGCTCGGCGCCAGTTCGCGCAAGCGGGTCGCGCTCTCTTCCTCGGGACCTTTGACCACGACGACAACGCGCGCGCCGGCGGGCCCTGAAGAATTCCGCTGCAAGCCCTCCCACAGCGGCCGGCACGCGGCGCAGCCGGTGCCAAGGAACGCCAGCAAAGTGGTCGGCGAGCCCCGACCAACGCGTACCTTGACCGCGTCCCCGGCGAGCGTCTCGCCCACGATGTCAAACGCTTCGGTGCCCGCACCGGCCACCCCTTCGGGCAATGCCCTACCTTCAGCGTCGTCCCCCTCGACCGCTGCCAGCCGTCGCAGAATCTCGGCATGACTGCGCAGGAGGCCCACGACGAAGACAGCGACGAGGGCCAGAAGGCCTGTCTCGATCGCCAGCAGGACGGTGGTCACTCTTGCTCTCCTCGTCTACGGCGTCGTCCCGCGGTTGCTTGCGCGCTCGCTGTGGACGGAGTTCAAAGCCGCCTGATCAGTACGACCAGTAGTAGGTGTCCACCGGCGTGCCTATCTGCACCCACCCATATATCGCCGACGCATCCAGGTTTGGCACGCGCAGGCAGCCGTGGCTGGCGGCATACGTCGGGACTTCGGGGTAGCCGTGAATGGCGTAGCCACCGATGAAGTAGTTGGCGTCCAGCATCTGGTCGGAGTTGTCCCCGAACGTCTTCGAGTAGACCTTGAATTGACCGAGCACCGTCGGCGTCGACGGCTTGCCGGAGCTGATCGGATAGATGGTCTGCACGCGGCCGCCCGGTTCGATCTCGGCAAGGACCTGGTACGTGAGGTCGGCCTCCACGTGGCGGCCCTGGTTCGGGTAGCGCACGCGGAACGGCCGTCCGCCCCCCCGCAGCTGGCGGAACACGCTGGATTCGGCGTAGTTGACGCGCGCCAACCCCGTGAGCTTGCGAAATGCCACCACAGCGTCCGCCGTGGCTTCGTCGAAGTAGCCGCTCTGCGGCACCGCATAGTGCAAACCGGCCAGGGATCGCTGCAGCAACCAGACCGCCGGGCCACTGTCACCGATGGTCAGGTACGGCGACGAAAGCACTGTGACCTCTTCGGAGTCGGCCTCCAGCGCCGCGAGCTGGGCCGTCGGCTCGTGCACCGCCCGCGCCCGCACCGTGCCCGCAATTGGGCTCGAAAGGGTCACACGAAACGCGCCGGTGCTCTTCCCGTGCGGTCCCACGACAGCTGTACGTACCGCGAACGGGTGGCCGTCGCGGTAGAAGGTCACGCGCACGTCCTGATGGGGGACATACGGAACGATCGTGCCCTGGACCTCAATCGCTTCGCGCGTCAGCGCGAACGGCTCGTGTCCGTGCACCCCCTCGACGGTCAGCTGCATGCGGCCCTTGACCGCAGTCGGCGTGCGTTCGGTCAAAGCCGTCGAAGTCGAGCTCGTGGTGACGCTGGTCGTGGTAACGGCCTTCGTGGCCGTGCTGGTCGTGGTCGCCGTGCTGGTCGTAGCGGTCGCTACTGTCGCACCGCGCGCCCACGCGTCCGGGGCGACCGACGCCAGCGCTCCGGGCACTGCCAGGGCCAGAGCCCCCGCCATCGCCGCAACCGTCCTGGATCTCATATCCGGAGTGTATGCGTCGTGGCCACGGCCGCGCGCGCCTC